>CAZOOR010000007.1:0-64013 GCA_964581505.1 uncultured Hyphomicrobiales bacterium | reverse complement strand
AAAAATTTATGATGTGCTGGGTGTCTGCATGCTAACCCACCCCCTAACCCCCTCCGAAGGGGGACATATTCGGCTTGATGTGTCGGGCTTGGCGGCGGGTGTGTATTTTGTCCGTGTGGGTGGCAAGATGTATAAGTTTGTGAAAATGTAGGTAAAATAGCCGACCTCTCTGTCGCTTCGCGACATCTCTCCTTAGCAAGGAGAGAAAAAAGTTCGTCATGCTGAGCAAAGCGAAGCATCTATGCCTTTTGTCTTTCTTTAGGTAGAGTGTGTTAGTAGGCAGAAAGCAAGTACATAAATGATTTGTATAGAACAGTTTCTGTGCTACTCAATGAATTGGCTTTGCCGCTACCTCCGGCGGTCTTCGTCTGCAGCTAAGAATGTCGAACGCTTTGATTTTCCAAACCGGAGCTTTTAGGGTGCGGTTTGAGACAGCCGACCTTCTCCCAAATGACGAGGGAGAAAACAGCCGAACACCCCGTCAGACTGCGTCTGCCACCCCTCTGCGAGAGGGGAATTAAAGGCATAATACAAAACCGCACCCTGAAGGGTGCGGTTTTGTTTGAATTAAATATTTATTGTGCTTATTGATTAATTGTTTCAACCAATTGTTTTTCAATTAGATATTCGCTAATTATTTGATTGAATACTTCTTTTACCGTGTATATTTTTTTTGCTAAATATCCGTTAGTACCGGCAAAGGCAAATCCTTCTTTCATTTTGCCTTGTGCGGCATTGAATAATGTCTGAGCAATACAGAAAGACACTTCCTTGTAATTACAGGTTTTAAGGCATTTCCAAGGACATTTAACAGGCTTTTGCACACCACGCATAATATCATCAACAAAGCTATTTCTGATAACACGTCCGGGCAATCCAACAGGACTATCAATAATTACAATGTCGTCTTTTTCGGCATTAATATATGCTTCTTTGAATTTTTCATCAGCATCGCATTCGTAAGTAGTAACAAAGCGAGTGCCCATTTTCACACCGTCAGCACCGGCGTTCATAATATGATAAATATCTTTGCCTGTGTAAATACCGCCTGCGGCAATAACGGGAATTTTCTCATTAAATTTGTCTTCAAATGGTTTCAGTACCTCAACGGATTCTTTAATAATTTCGGATAATTCTTGGAACGGTTCGTCCAAGTCTTTTCTTTTAAAACCGAGATGCCCACCTGCCATAGGTCCCTCAATTGCTACACCGTCCGGAATGCGATTGTAATTATTAGCCCAATAAGAAAAAATTAATTTAATAGCACGGGCGGACGAGACTTTTGGAAAAATTTTAGTTTTCGTATTAATCAGTGTAGAAGTAGGAATATTTTTAGGCATCTTCAGAGGCAATCCCGCACCAATAAAGACAATATCAATTTCCTCGTCAAGAGCAATTTTCAACAAATCGTCATAATCAGATAAAGCAATCATCAAATTAACGCCGAGGATACCATCGGGTGATAGTATTCTTGCTTTTTGAATTTCTTTAACTAATGCTCTTTTATTTGCATTCCTAAAATTTTTAATATAGTCCGGTTCGGTCATACCGATACCAACGGCGGAAATAACGCCAATACCACCCTGATTAGCCACAGCAGAAGCAAGTCCCGACAAAGAAATTGCAACCCCCATACCTCCCTGAATGATAGGAAGTCTGGCTGTCAATTCTCCGATTTTTAATTCTTTCATTCTTTTATTTTTCTTCTTTATATTTGCAGTTAATTTGTCCTAAAAGGATTAAGATTTATTAACATATCAAAGTACCATTTATTGTAATTATTTAGCAATCAAATATTCAATTCTTTTAATACTGTCAAGTAATTGTGTGTATTTTTTTTCCTATTTATGTCAAAATTCTTGACAGTATTCAAAGAACCTCCCCTATTATCGGGGAAGTTCTCGGAATAAATGTTGATTTAACTAAATTGCTTTCTAATTAGGTTTAATGCCGAACCTGCTTTGAACCACTCAATTTGGAATTCATTGTAAGTATGATTGACTTTAAACTCATCACTTGTCCCGTCCTTATGATGAAGAACGACAGTTAAAGGAACGCCCGGAGCAAAGTTTTTGAGACCAATAATATCAATAGTATCGTCTTCAAGTATTTTATCATAGTCGGCTTTATCGGCAAATGTCAATGCCAACATACCTTGCTTCTTAAGATTTGTTTCGTGAATTCTGGCAAAAGACCTAACGATAACAGCCTTTACGCCAAGATGACGAGGCTCCATTGCGGCATGCTCTCTTGAAGAACCTTCGC
This sequence comes from uncultured Hyphomicrobiales bacterium, assembly GCA_964581505.1. Lineage (GTDB taxonomy): Bacteria > Bacteroidota > Ignavibacteria > Kapaibacteriales > UBA2268 > CAZOOR01. Next base: position 61,748 of record CAZOOR010000007.1, on the reverse strand, counting down.
CATAGTTTTCATCACCAACGACAATTGTTCCTATGCCGGCGGCTTTATATTCACGTTGAGTTTCGGGAACGCCTTTGTATTCGCCATTAATTTGGCTTTTTACTTTATTGGTTTCGCCATTGAAATAATTAACTGCACCTGTCAATAGATTATTTGAAATATTATCCAGATGTCCTCTAAATCGTAGCCAAGGACCCGCCATTGAAATATGGTCGGTCGTACATTTACCCTTTGCTTTGATTAATAGATTTAATCCGAGATAATCATTTCCGTCCCAAGAGGCAAATGGAGTAAGTAATTGCAGTCTTTCGGACTCTGCATTCACTACAATATTAATTCCGGTACCATTATCAGCAGGAGCCTGATAGCCTAAGTCATCAACATCAAATCCATTCGGCGGTAATTCCCAGCCCTTTGGTTCGTCAAGTTTCACCTCTTCGCCGTTTTCATTAATCAAAGTATCTTTCAATGGATTGAAAAGCATAGAGCCGGCAATAGAAAGTGCGGTAACCATTTCGGGCGAAGCAACAAAACCGTGCGTCTTGGGATTGCCGTCATTTCTTTTTGCAAAGTTTCTATTGAATGATGTGATAATTGAATTTTCATCTAATTTATCGGCGTCTTTCCTAGCCCATTGACCAATACAAGGACCGCAAGCATTAGCCATAACGATACCGCCGATTTGCTTGAATGTGTCAATAAATCCGTCCCGCTCAACAGTATATCTGACCTGCTCGGAACCCGGAGAAATAAAGAATTCCGACTTCACTTGTAATTTTTTATCAATAGCCTGCTGCACTAATGAAGCGGCGCGTGAAATATCTTCGTAAGATGAGTTAGTACAAGAACCGATTAAACCAACATCAAGTTTTTGGGGCCAGCCTTTTTCCTTAACCGTATCTGCAAACTCGGAAATGGGTGTTGCCAAATCGGGTGTGAAAGGACCGTTAATATGCGGTTCGAGTTCGGATAGATTAATTTCAATTACCTCGTCAAAATATTTTTCGGGTTCTGCATAAACTTCTTCATCACCGGTTAAATATTCTTTGATAGCATCGGCGAGGACAGCAATCTCTTCCCTGCCGGTTGCGGCGAGATAGTCATAGATTGAATCATCGAAACCGAATGTAGAAGTAGTCGCACCAATTTCGGCACCCATATTGCAGATTGTTCCTTTTCCTGTTGCAGATAATGCTTTTGCACCTTCACCGAAATATTCGACTATAGCACCTGTTCCGCCTTTAACAGTAAGCAAGCCTGCAACTTTAAGAATAACATCTTTCGGTGCAGTCCAACCGTTGATTTTACCTGTCAATTTAATGCCAATCAATTTGGGGAATTTCAATTCCCAAGGCATACCCGCCATAACGTCCACAGCATCGGCACCACCGACACCAATAGCTACCATACCCAAGCCGCCTGCATTAACCGTATGCGAATCCGTGCCAATCATCATACCGCCGGGGAAAGCGTAATTTTCGAGAACAACCTGATGGATAATACCTGCACCCGGCTTCCAATATCCAATACCGTATTTATTAGAAACAGAAGAAAGGAAATCATAAACTTCATTGTTAATTCCAACTGCATTAGGCAAATCTTTTTCGGAGCCTTCTTTTGCAACAATAAGATGGTCGCAATGAACAGTAGAAGGAACAGCAACTTTCGGTCTGCCTGCCATCATAAATTGAAGGAGAGCCATCTGTGCAGTAGCGTCTTGCATAGCAACTCTATCAGGATGAAAATTAACGTAATCTATTCCGCGTTTAAATTCTTGTAAATCTTTGGCATCAAAAAGATGTGCATATAATATTTTTTCGGCTAAAGTAAGGGGTTTTTTAACTACTTCTTTAGCTCTATCAACTCTTTCAGCAAAAGTTGCGTAATGGTTTCTCAACATTTCAATGTCGAATATCATAGTTTTTCTCCGAATTGATTATATAATTATGTGAACCTAACTTATTTAAGATTTTCAAATTAATAATATTTTTATTCTTAACAAAGTTTGATATAAAAAAGTTAGGGGCAGTCGTAATAATAATAGATAGACATCTGTATTTATTTGTTTTTCAATAATTATTCGGTAACAAATTTGCGAAATAATTGTTTATAATAATACAGAGCTTGTATGGCATAATTATTGCTGTTGTTTAATTGATAAATTAAGGAGATATATAATGAAAAACAATATTTTAAGAATAGGACTTTTGGCTCTCGGTACTGCCGGATTGCTTCTGCTTGCACCAAAGAAAAAGGGAATTAGCGAAACGAACAAAAGTAAAATCAAAATAATCAAGGGCGGGACAAAATTTGAACCCGAAAAAGCCACTTTTTGTTAGAATGACAAACAGTAGATTGCTTCTGTTAATGCTTCTCATCGGCGGAGTATTGATAGGCGGTTGTTCATCAACAGTTAGATATTCTTCTGCGACATCATCGTCCTCAAATTATAATTCGGCGAATTCCTCATTTTCGACAGAAAATTATACATTAAACGAGAAACAAAAAAGGATTATCGAGACTGCACGCAGTTTGATTGGAACGCCATATTGCTATGGAGGCGAGGGTAATAGTTGTTTTGATTGCTCGGGTTATGTTAATGCGGCATATAGGGCGGCAGGGATAGATTTGCCGCGTATATCGAGGGATATATACAAACTCGGAACATCAATTTCTATTTCGGACGCACAGCCCGGCGACCTTGTGTTTTTCAAAAGAGGGAGCAGAATAAATCACGTGGGCATATATTGCGGCAATGGCAAAATGCTCCATGCTTCTACATCGAAAGGTGTAATGCTACAATCACTTGATACACCCTATTACCGCAAGCGTTTTGTAGGGATTAAGAGAATCCTAAAATGATTTATCAGAATGCCTCGGATAGGTCGATTTGATAATTAACGAATTGTTTCTTCTTAGTCCATGTATCCTCAAGGGGAATAAATGATAATTGCTTATTAATTTGTCCGACCATAATATTCGTTTTACCTTCGAGCAGTGCATCAACAGCGGCAACACCAAGACGAGAAGCAAGCACCCTATCACGAACAGACGGAGAACCGCCACGCTGAATATGTCCGAGAATAGTTACGTGGCTCTTAACATCGAACCTGTCTTTTAGTATTTTCGAAAATTCCATAGCACCGCCGATTTCATCACCTTCACCAACAATTACTATTGTACGTTTATTTTTTCCCTGCTCTAAAATTTTCTTATATAGAATATCAATATTAGATTCTGTTTCGGGGACAGCAATATATTCAGCCCCGCAAGCAATACCAACATCCATAGCGATAAATCCGGCATTTCGCCCCATCACTTCGACAATAAAGACCCTGCCGTGCGAATAAGCCGTATCTCGAATTTTATCAATTGCTTCGGCGGCTGTATTGATTGCCGAGTCGTAGCCGATAGTCCAGTCGGTACCGAACAAATCATTATCAATCGTTCCGGGAGTACCAACAACAGGGATTTTATGTTCTTCCCATAATGCGTGTGCGCCGTGGAAAGTTCCATCACCACCACAAACGACAAGCCCCTCAATACCAGCATCTTTTATTCTATCAGCGGCGGCGGCACGCCCGCCAACGGTATGGAATGCCTTACATCTGCTCGTATAGAGGATTGTACCACCAAGAGAAATAATATTGGCAGTCGAGGCACGTTCCATTTTTTTGAACTTTCCCTCAATCATACCTGCATAGCCATCTTCAATACCAATGACTTCAATCCCGTTATTCATAGCATAACGAACAACTGCACGTATATGTGCATTCATACCGGGTGCATCACCACCACTTGTCAGCAGACCTATTCTTTTCATAATTTATTGCTTTCTATAATTCAATTTCAATATAATAAAAACACTCAATTTATAACGAAGTAAAAAGATTTTTACTGTTTCCACATTTCAGGTTTGATACGACTATATATGGACATAATATAATCTATTTCTTCCTTTGTAAATTTATTTTTTTCTGCTTCGGTATTAATATGGTTGATAATAGCTTGTCGCTCGGAGGGTTCGTCTTTTGAAGCGGCAACCTGCAAACTCAATGCGGCAATTAAATATCGGACAAAACAATGCTCCTCTTTGTAGTTATTTTTATAAGTGAATAAATAACGAGCAAAATGTCCGAATTTAGCATAGAAGAGTGAACCGTTAATATCAATCAGATAATCGGATATATCGCCCTCCGCCAAATTGCAAACAGTAGTTAAACAAGAAAAGGCTTTAAAATTGTCCTGAATAATATACATATCAGCCAATTTGTCCAGAATATTATAAATGCAATTCTCGTTACCTTTAATCCAAATATCGGTTGAGTGCATCAAACTGTCCAAATTATCGGCATTCATTTTTTTAAGCATTGTGCAGGGAATATCTCTCTGCTTGTAAATATTCTGCCCATTCGCCTCTGCACCTGCAAATAAAAACAATACAGACATTAAAAGCAAACCCACTAAAACAATTATTCTATTGTACAGAAATCACCTTAAATTTTGATGATAAAAACTCATATACAGTTACGATTAAGAGAGCAATTATTATACCTAACAAAGCTCCACCAAGAATATCCAATGGATAGTGTACACCTACATAAACACGTGAATAGGCGACTAATGCGGCAATTGAATAAAAAAGCACCCTATTCCCTTTATAGAAATGCGAGAGAATAACAGCGGCGGCAAATGAATTAACAGCGTGGCTCGAAGGGAATGAAAATCCGGGTCCACAATTAATAAGCAAACGAACGGAAATATAGTCGTTGCATGGGCGGATGCGTTCAATAAGATGTTTTAGAAAATTACTACTCATTTGGTCAGATACAATAATTGTTAGTACCAAAACAAGAATGGCAATTCTGCCGCGTTTGCCCCCCTTCCAAATCAACCAAATTGATAATATTACATATAGTAATAACCAATTACTCTGCAAAGTGATAAAAGGAAAAAATCTATCGAAAATAGAATTGACTAACTGTCCATTTAATAAATGGAAAAGCCATCTATCTATATTAAGAATAAAATCCATCAGCATTCAAATTAAGTAATAAAACTATTTTACGGGAACATAAATATTTGTAATCAATTCTTCCGGCGGAGTACGCACGGGGTCATTGACATATTCTTCCCATGAATCCCCCACTCTCTGCAAATTATGATTTGCAATATAGGAATCAATAATCAAGTAGGCGGTCGGAATACCTGCGTAGCTACCCGTATATACAGCTTTGATTGCTTTTCCGCCGGTTAATTTTGTAATCCGTATTCTGCCGAACGGAATAATATTAGCAGGTGCGATTATAGGAACAGCGGCATCGAAAATATAATCATTAGCATTAGCAATATTAATAGAAATCGGTGGTCCGGCAATTTGTAGTTTCTTCCTGTCAATAAATTGAAAAAGCTCGGTATATGCCATACCCAATGCGGCACCAATAAGATTCATATTGCTTTTGTGTAATGTGTCTCGAATAGCAATTAATTTCTGATTGGGGATTAGTACCTGCGAAATATTCAAATCAATATCAGCCTCTTTTTCCGCCAATGTTTTAAGATTAGCAAGCCCTTCCTCCAAGACTCCGCCAAAAAACTTTTCCTTGTAAAACCTCAAATATTTATACCAAAAATCAAGTTTACTTTTAATTGACCAGCTAAGCTTTGTTTTTCCTCCTTTATCGATAAAAATAAATGAAGTTATTGCTCTATTGAAGCCTTCCCTCAGTGATAATTTATATTGAATAATATCGTAAGGAGTATTAACAAAACATTCCAAAAAGCCCGGAGACCAATCTTGGTCATTACCGAACCAAATCAGACCTGAGCGGGCAGGATTGAGGTCATTGAAATATTCTACTTCTTTAGCATTTGCCACAAGAGGCGACCATTTGTTCCAATTTCTTATATTTGATACAAAGCCATAAACAATTGCCGGAGGTGCATCAATCTCAATTGTGCGTTTAATCTCGTATTCCGAAGGTATAAGCAATAAAATAATTGCCAGAATACCAAAGAAAATCAGAAGCGATAACACTAATTTTTTCAAAAATTTCATTTCAAATCAAAAGTTAATTGAAAAAGTTTTTTAATATAGTAATTTTTTTATTTATATTTAAATAATTATTAATTGAAAAAGAGATTGACAAATGAAGATACAAGTAACAAGAGTAAATGAGCAATTCAAAGATTTGCCCTTACCGACTTATGCATCGGAAGGTTCAGCCGGTATGGACGTATATGCGGCAGTTGCTCAAACTATAAGAATAGAAGCAGGCGGAATAGCACTTGTACCGACCTCTATTGCTATTGCTCTACAATCGGGATATGAATGTCAGGTGCGTTCCCGCAGCGGTTTGTCTCTAAAGCACGGTATATTTGCTCTGAATGCACCGGGGACAATTGACAGTGATTATCGCGGTGAAATCAAAGTCATATTAGCGAATTTCGGCAAACAGACATTTGAGATAAAACGCGGCGATAGAATTGCTCAACTTGTGATTGCCCGTTATGAACATATTAATTGGGAACAGGTCGAAAAACTTGATGAAACCGAAAGAGGCGCCGGTGGATTTGGAAGTACCGGAATAGATAAGGATTTGAAAAATGGATAAAAATAAACCGAATATTATTTTTATGGGTACGCCAGAATTTTCAGTTCCCGTACTCGAAATGATTCATAAGGAATTGGGAGTAGCGGCGGCTGTTACTATCCCCGATAAACCCAAAGGACGCGGCAGGAAATTGCAGTCATCTGCTGTAAAAAGTGCGGCAATTGAAATGGGAATACCTCTATTACAACCCGAAAAATTAAAAGACGAGAATTTTCGTAATGAACTTGCCGCTTTTCAGCCTGATATAATAGTAGTTGTTGCATTCCGAATTTTGCCCGCTCTCATTTTCAATCTACCGAGCATAGGCACATTCAATATTCACGCAAGTTTATTGCCAAAATATCGCGGTGCGGCACCGATAAATTGGGCAATTATCAATGGCGAAAGCAAGACGGGACTGACTACATTTTTAATTGAAGAAAAAGTAGATACAGGAAATATATTACTACAAGATAAAATTAATCTACATAATGACTGCACAGCAGGCGATTTACATAATATTATGATGCCACGTGCGGCAAAGATTGGCTTGGATACCTGCAATTTACTATTATCCGGTGAATATGAATTAAAGGAGCAGGACGATTCACAGGCAAGCCCCGCACCTAAATTATTTCCTTCGCAAGCAACAATTGATTGGACTATGCCTTCGGATAAAGTGAAAAATTTTATCAACGGTTTTTCACCATTTCCGGGTAGCCGTACCAAATGGAATGGCAAGATGTTGAAAATATTGCGTGCCGAACATGCCGGACATATCTCACTTAATCCGGGTGAATATAAAATAACAAAGACAGGCTTCTATGTATGCTGTGGTGATGGTGCAATCAAAATAACGGAGCTACAACAGGAAGGTAAAAAACCCGTAAATGTGGAGGCATTTCTTAATGGGTATCGTGGCGAAAAGCATGGACATTTCGATTAATTGCTATTGCTATCATCAGCAATTTTTCCGTTGCCCATAATTAATATCCTATCAGCCATTGCGGCAACATCTTTGCTGTGAGTGGCAATAACGATAGTCATACCTTTCTGCGTTTTAAGATTGTTCAATAATTTCAAAACAGCAGTGGCATTTTTCGAATCGAGATTGCCCGTGGGTTCGTCTGCAATAACAAGAACAGGCTGATTGATAATCGCTCTGGCAATTGCAATGCGTTGTTGCTCTCCCCCACTCAGTTCCTTCGGCTTATGCTTAGAGCGATGTTCTACTTCGACTAATTTTAAAAGTTCGTTAGCTTTTTTTTCTGCCGTGCTTCTGCTATCACCGGCAATTAGGGCAGGTATCATAATATTTTCGAGTGCTGTGAACTCCGGCAATAAATGCGAAAATTGAAAGATAAAACCGATTTTTCTATTACGAATAATCGCAAGTTCATCTTTGGAAATCTTATTATAATCAATATCCTTATTACCATCAAAAAGTCGGATTGTGCCATCGTCCGGAGGAGCAAGAGAACCCAGCAGGTGTAGGAGAGTACTTTTTCCTACACCGGAGGGTCCCATAATTGCAGTCATCTGTCCCCTGTAAAGAGAAAGATTCAAATCATCTAATACTATCGCATTTATTCCTTTCGTAGAGGAATACGATTTATCGACATTGACTGCTTCTATAACAATATTATTATTCACGCAAGAAACTCTAAAATTCCAATGAAAGCCCGATTTTCCAAGAATTAATCACTAATGGCGGAGCAGTCTCAAAGGGCCAGTTCATATTCTTGCTTCTCAGATGATATATTAAAAAATTAGCACCTGTCTTCAATGCCCAATTAACGATAGGTCCGGCGGCAGGAGTAGATTGCATAATACTGTGAGCAAAAGCATCGAGCAAACTGATACTAACACCTTCAATCAAACCTGATATTGCCCATTTCCAGAATAAGTGTCTTGGATAGATTATGTTTTGCTCAAAGCCACCAATAATATTTAATGGTCCAATTAAGGATATTCTCAAACCCGATTCCCAAGTCTGCCCGAAGCGAATACCATCGTCAAATGTATTAAGTGCTTCGTTACTTGTTCTATCGCCACCTGTAGCTATCGTATAACTGACATCAGACCAATTGAACCCGCCACCGGTATATAGGTAAATACCGAACCAAGAATCTTTTGCTTGGTAACCATAGCCGCTTGTACTCGACACACCGCCTTGTATGAGTTTCAAATTATATTGGTCTCTGTCGGGCGAATTTGCCATATACTCATTTGGTCCCATATATTTGAAGAAAAGACCGGAAAAACCATATTTTGCAATTGCTTCGTCAATATTTATCCATTTTTGAATTACAGTACCGAGTTTGATTTCCCCTGCATTTGCTCGGGCAAATTCTCCTATGAACGGATTATTATAATCTTTATGTGCTTCATCAAGCAGACTCGGCTTGGAACGAAGGAAAAAGAGCTGAATAGCCGGACGCACCGTTTTCCAAATTTTTGTATCAACACCTAAATATTGAACAAAAAGAGTGTCGTTTTTTGTATCCGCTCGTTTAATTTGCGGAGTTGTAGGTTCTTCATTTACCGGTTTCATTTTAACATTAGGCTTTGGATTAACCGGTTTCATCTTAATTTTCGGTTGTTTTTTAACCGGCTCCATTTTGATTTTCGGTTGCTTTTTTTCGGGCTTCATTTGTATATTGCCCTGTGCAAAAATTGATATTGGCAGCAATGCCAAAACAATCAAAATAATTGATAGTGTTGATAATTTTTTCATACTTTCCTCTTTCATTAATAAAACAGTTTTTGCCAATATTTAGATAATAATTGTTAAATTATACGTTGATATAATAAGTAGGTTTCAATTTAATTGATTTTTCTTGTTTTACAAAATTAATATTAGGTTTAATTGTGAATAGCATAAAAACAAATCATAGAAAGTTATATAAGAATAGTAAACTTTTTATACTTATAATGTCTCTACTATTTGCATTCACCTTGCAAAACGAGTGCAAAGACAAAAAAATGACAGGGACATTTTATGTAAGAGCAGATGCGCCGCCTTGGTCAATGTCCATACTCTCGCCCGATACGGGAAAGTTGTATTTTCCTACAGTAAAACCGGAGGAATTGGATAGTATCAAACTACTGCTATTCAGAGATTACAGCCGTTTTGCTCCCGATGGAAAAGGTGAAAACTACCTCAAAGTTGAGGGACATATTAATTCTGACGGAACATTTGAATTTGATTTAAGCGAGTTCAAGGAGGGCGATTTAATATCAGTAGTTGCATTGAACAAAGGTTATATTAAATTGTGGCATTCATTTCGTTTTTGCGAAAAGTGTAACTATAAAAATATGAAGATTGTTTTTGTGAAAATACGTAGCAAACAAACGCATTAGAAGTCAAGAGTATAAACATTTTTTTTGAGCCATTCCTCCGCTTTTTTGTAATCGGGATATATACTTTCGACAATTTTCCAAAATTTTTTACTGTGGTTCATTTCGATTGTATGAGCCAATTCGTGAATAATAACATAGTTAACAACAAACTCGGGTGCAAGGATTAATCGGTAGCTAAAATTCAGATTTTTTTTACCGGAGCAAGAACCCCAGCGCTTTTTGGCTGAAGTAATTTTCATCGAATTATATTTAATCCCTACTGCACCGGAAATTGCATTCAATTTTTCTTGAATAATTCCTTTTGCCGCCAGTTTATACCATTGGATAAATAAAACTTCGGCGTATTCCTTAAATCCCTCATCAATAATAAATTTCTTATTTTCCATAGAAAATGAAAACTGTTGTTTCGGATTTTTCTCGAAATAAAGCGGGTATTCCTCGCCGAGAAAAAGAAATTTTTCACCACTGACGAACTTTCTTTTCTTTCTTTTTTTCTTCTGTTCCAATACTTCTCTTCGCTTTTCATTAATCCATTTCTTTTTCTCGTTAATAAAATCCTTAATATATTTCTCGGATAAGTTCAAAGGAGCGCGAACAATAATTTTAGCATCTCTATCAATCATAATTGAAATAGTCCGCCGGTGCGACCTAATTAGTTCATCGATTTCAATAATATCATCAAAGAGTCTCTGCATAGAATTATTTTTTCTTTCTTAAATCTTTGTGCATTTCCGAAAGAATTTGCAAGGCTTGCAAAGGAGTAATGTGATTAATATCGAGATTGAGTATTCGTTCCCTCAACTCATCGTCTTTGATTTCAAAGATAGCAAGCTGGGAGGGAATTCTTTTACTCTTTTTTGTTTCAATAACCGATGTTTTCACACCTTTTAATTTCACATCATTTTGCTCGACATCAGTGCCGGCGGCTTCAAGAGTTTTCATTATTTCAGATGCACGCATAATGACATCATAAGGCAATCCCGCCATTTGTGCCACGTGAATACCAAATGAATGGTCGGTACCACCTTTCTTGACTTGGTGTGTAAACATCAATTTTCCGTCTGCTTCACGTACATCAATTTTATAATTTGCAATATTTTCGTACCTATCGGCGAGTTCGTTCAGTTCGTGATAATGGGTTGCAAATAGAGTTTTTGCACTCAGTTTGTTATGAATATACTCTGTAATTGCCCAAGCAATGGAAATACCATCGAATGTGGCAGTACCGCGTCCAACTTCATCAAGCAAAATAAGGCTACGTTCCGTTGCATTATTCATAATATTTGCGGCTTCCTGCATTTCAACAAGAAAAGTACTTTCGCCGGCAGTGATATTATCCTGCGCCCCGACACGAGTAAATATCCTATCAACAATACCGATACGGGCTTTCTTTGCCGGAACAAAGCACCCGATTTGAGCAAGAAAAACAATTAGACCTACTTGACGCAAATAGCAAGATTTCCCAGCCATATTCGGACCGGTGATTATATGAATAATATCGCCGTCAGGAGCAAACAATGTAGAGTTAGTCTGAAAATGCTCACCAATAGGCAATAGACGTTCGACAACAGGATGTCGCCCTTCATCAATTTCTATTATTTTAGAATCATCGACTGAAGGTTCGACATAACCGTACTCCACAGAAGCAACAGCAAAGCTATACAACGAATCAATCCGAGCGATTAAAAAGGCATTTTGCTGAATTTGATTTGTGAAGAGGGCGAGCTTCATAAGTAGTTCGGCAAACAACGATTGTTCCAGTTCGGATATTTTTTCCTCTGCATTTAATATCTTAGATTCAAATTCCTTTAACTCGGGCGTTATATATCGTTCTGCATTTGTCAGAGTTTGCTTTCGTTGGTAGTCCTCGGGGATTTTGTTTTTATGTGCATTTGAAACTTCGATATAATATCCGAACACATTGTTGAACCCTATTTTTAGTGAAGGAATATTTGTCCTATCACGTTCTTTTTCCTTATAATCAGCCAGCCAGTTTTTACCGGAAAATTTTGCTTCGATATACTTATCCAAATCAGAGTTATATCCGCTACGGAAAACAGAACCCGAACCTGTTTGTGAGCTAGGGTCATCAAGTACGGTTGTATCAATCAAATCATAAATTTCCTGTAAATCATCAAGTTCGTCTCGCAGGTTTGCAAGTTCCGATTTGGGCATATTTGCAAGTACATTTTTCAGTTCCGGAATTCTTCCGATACTATGCTTGAGCGAGACGACATCACGCGGATTAGCGCGTGCAGTACAAATTTTTGATATAAGCCGCTCAATATCACCGATTTGGGACAGTTCGTATTTTAAGCCCTCTAACAAACTGTTATTGATAATAAGTTTAACGGCTTCGAGCCTTCGTTTGATTTGTTCCAATTTAATGAGTGGCTGTGCAATCCATTTTTTGAATAATCTACCACCCATAGGTGTAGCCGTCTTGTCCAGAATGCTAATCAAAGTTCCGTCCTTTGAATTATCCTGCATAGAGAAAGTAATTTCCAGATTGCGGCGGGTAGCAAAATCAAGCAACATATATTCCGAAGGATTATATGAAGATATTGTTTTTATTTGCTTTAAAGTTCCTTTCTGTGTCTCTTTCAAATAATGAAGGATACAGCCCGCAGATGCAACGGCTATGCGAAACTCCTCAATACCAAATCCTTTCAGGCTTAATGTACCGAATTGCTCTGTCAGGGCTTCGCGAGCAAATTCATCATCGAAAATCCATGCTTCAATTTTATTTACAGCCGGCTGGTATGAAAGATTATCAATTATTTCAAGCAGTTCCGATTTGAAAGATTTATTAATCAAAATTTCAGCAGGTGCAAATGATTCGATTATATCGGCAATTTGAGTAATATCGGTTTCACAAACAAAGAACTCGCCTGTCGAAATGTCGGTAAAAGCCAAGCCTGCATAGTAATAGTTGCGAACTTTGCCGAGATTAACAGCGGCAAGATAATTATTTTTCTTTGTATCCAACAATTTGTCGTAGAGTGCGGCGCCGGGAGTAACGACTTCCACCACATCGCGGCGAACAATACCTTTTGCACGTTTGGGGTCTTCGAGCTGTTCGCAAACAGCAACCCGATAACCCGCACGTACAAGTTTTGGCAGATAATTATCAAGCTGATGATGAGGGAATCCTGCAAGGGGCATTTCGCCGGCGGCACCATTGTTTCGCTTTGTCAATGTGATACCGCAAACTTTGGAAGTAATAACAGCATCTTCATTAAATGTCTCGAAGAAATCACCCAAGCGAAACAGTAGCACTGTATCCGGGTATTTATTTTTTATCTGTGTGTACTGCCGCGTAAGCGGAGTTTGTTTTGACGCCATTTTAATAAAACTCAATAATGAAATTACAAAAATAAAAGTTTATAAATATACAGAAAATAAATGTTGAAAAAAATATATAGGAGTGCAATAGTCTTATTTAGTTCTCGTCTTGGATTTCGATTAATTAAATAGAGTACAAATTATGTTAAGAATATCACGAAGAGCTGAATACGGAATAATCGCCACACAGTTTATGGCGAGAGAATTCGAGCGTCTGGTCTCCGTCAAGGAAATTTCCGACTCAATGGATTTATCTTTCGACTTTCTCTCCAAGACTTTGCAGGCATTGCTCAAAACCGGAATTGTAGTTTCGCAGAAGGGAGTTCGGGGCGGTTACAAGTTAGCCCGAAATCCCGAAAAGATTTCTCTTTACGATATTATTGATTCGCTCGAAGATAAAAAAGCAATTGTCGAATGTTTAGAACCAAAAGGCGATAGTTGCGAGAAAGCAAAGATATGTACAATTAAAACGCCGCTATATAATTTGCAATCGAAAATAGACAAAATATTTTCTGATACTTCCATTGCGGAAATAGCCAAAGAAACTAAGCAAAGCGGCTCCTGTGAAAATGAAATTATTAAGGTGAATTATGCCAGATGACAATAAATATGTCAAAGATTTAGCAGATAAAGACTATGAATTCGGGTTTTCGTCAAGTATTGAGCAGGAATTTGCTCCTAAGGGTCTGAACGAAGACATCGTCAGATTTATTTCGATGAAGAAGGAAGAACCGGAATTTATGCTGAAGTACAGATTGAAAGCATTTGAATATTGGAAGAAAATGGAAGAACCGCATTGGGCAAAGTTGCACTATAAACCGATTAACTATCAAGACCTTTATTATTACGCCGCACCAAAATCTAATGACAACAAGCCAAAAAGTTTAGATGAAATAGACCCCGAAATCAAGGATACTTTTGACAAATTGGGTATTCCTCTCGAAGAGCAGAAACTACTTGCAGGGGTTGCCGTTGATGCTGTTTTGGACAGTGTTTCCGTTGCAACCACTTTTAAGGGTAAACTCGCCGAGCTGGGCATTATATTTTGTTCAATGAGTGAAGCCATACGCGAGCATCCCGATTTGATTGAGAAATATCTCGGAAGTGTGGTACCCTACACGGACAATTATTTTGCGGCATTGAACTCCGCTGTATTTAGTGACGGCTCGTTCTGTTATATACCCAAGGGCGTAAGAAGCCCTATGGAACTTTCGACATATTTCAGAATAAACGCATCGGAAACAGGACAGTTCGAGCGAACATTAATTGTTGCCGATGACGATGCTTATGTTAGTTACTTGGAGGGTTGCACCGCACCAATGCGAGATGAGAACCAGCTCCATGCGGCAATAGTGGAAATTATAGCAAACAAGAATGCGGAAGTCAAATATTCCACAGTGCAGAATTGGTATCCGGGAGATAAAGAAGGAAAAGGCGGAATTTATAATTTTGTAACCAAACGCGGTATTTGCAAAGGTGATAATTCTAAAATATCTTGGACACAAGTCGAGACAGGTTCCGCTATTACTTGGAAATACCCCAGCTGCATATTGAAGGGTGATAATTCTGTTGGAGAATTCTATTCCGTTGCGCTGACAAGCAATTATCAGCAAGCCGATACGGGTACAAAGATGCTACATATCGGCAAGAATACGAAAAGTCGTATTGTATCCAAAGGTATTTCGGCAGGTAAAAGCCAGAACAGCTATCGTGGGTTGGTCAAAATCAGCAAAAGTGCCGAGAATGCAAAAAATTATTCTCAATGCGACTCCCTATTAATTGGCGACAAATGCGGCGCTCATACTTTTCCATATATTGAGTCGGGCAACAAATCGGCAACAGTGGAACACGAAGCAACGACATCTAAGATTTCCGAAGATATTTTATCATATTGCAACCAAAGAGGTATTTCAACCGAAGATGCAGTAGGATTGATTGTCAACGGATTTAGCCGCGAGGTACTGAAACAGCTACCTATGGAATTTGCCGTTGAGGCGCAGAAGCTCCTTGCGATAACGCTTGAGGGCAGTGTAGGATAATTATTAACAGGAAGATTAATTACTTAGGTTTTAACAATGACAATATTAAAAATAAAAGATTTGAAAGCATCAATAGCCGGCAAACAAATATTAAAGGGCTTCAATTTGGAAGTAAACCCCGGCGAAATTCATGCAATAATGGGACCCAACGGCACGGGTAAAAGCACGCTTGCCAATGTATTGACCGGACGCGAAGGCTATGAAGTCGAGGGCGAAGTAGAATTTCTCGGTAAAAATTTATTCGATTTATCACCTGAGGATAGGGCAAGAGAGGGTTTATTCCTTGCTTTTCAATATCCTGTGGAAATTCCTGGTGTCAGTAATGCTAATTTTATGAAGACTGCCGTAAACGAAGTGAGAAAACATAGGAAGCTCGAACCGCTTGATGCAATGGACTTTTTACAATTGATGAAGCAGAAGGCGAAATTAGTCGAAATGGATAAAAGTTTTCTTAATCGTTCCGTCAATGAGGGGTTTTCCGGTGGCGAGAAAAAGCGTAATGAGATATTTCAGATGGCAATGCTGGAACCGCGTCTATCAATAATGGACGAAACGGATTCAGGCTTGGATATTGATGCTCTGCGGATTGTTGCCGGTGGCGTCAATAAATTAAGGAACAAGGATAACGCATTTGTTGTTATTACTCATTATCAGAGATTGCTTGATTATATAATTCCCGATGTTGTTCACGTTATGTTTGACGGAAGAATTGTTAAATCCGGCACAAAAGAACTTGCCTATGAACTCGAAGAAAAAGGATACGATTGGATAAAAAATGAAGTTAATGCTAAATAAGGCTATATGATGAAATTCGACTTGATGACAAAATTACAGAATGCTTTTCTACTCATTGAAAAAAACGCAGAGAGTACGGATAGCTTATCTTTGCTTTCCGAGAGAAAAGCCTCTTATGCTTTATTCGGCGAGCAGGGCTTCCCCTCTAAAAATAACGAGGAATGGCGTTATACCGATTTGCGATTTATTGAGGAATATGACTTTGAACCTGTATTGGGAAAGTCGGAAGACGACTTGAGCGATGAGAAAATTAATAGTTTAAAAATTGGTGATGGGAATTCCGATTTACTTGTGTTTGTGAATGGTTTTTTCAGTAGAAAGCATTCTAAAATCAAGGCTCACGATAATGATATATTTATCGGTAGTTTACGGAATGCGGCAGGTGAAAACGACAAGTATGCGGAATTAATCGGATTTGATTATTCCGAATCGGAAGAAGCATTTGTCAATCTAAATAATGCTTTCTCAATGGACGGTGCATTTATTTATATTCCTGAAAATGTGAAACTTACCGAAACGGTTCAGATACTACATATTATTGATACACGTTCGTTCAATCCTTTTGTAAATATAAAGAATATTATTATTGCTGACCAAAAATCGGAAATAAAAATAATTGAGACATCTGCATATATAGGCGATAATATAGGCTTTGTGAACTCCGTAACGGAAATCACACTTGGCTGTCAAGGAGCGGTAAGCTATTATCAACTCCAAAACGAAAGCGGGCATTTGTATAATTTGAATACAACGAATGTTGTACAAAAAGATGCAACTAATTTTGAAAGTAATGTTATTACCTTACGAAGTAAATTTGTACGAAACGATTTGAAAGTCATACATCGGGGCGAACAAAGCAAAACAATTTTGAACGGTTTCTATTTCCCCGAAGGGAACGATTTTGTAGATAATCATACAAAAGTTGTTCATTCTTTAGCTAACAATAGCAGTACACAATTATACAAAGGGATAATAGGCGGACAAGCCGTAGCAGTGTTTGACGGAAAAGTACTCGTTATGCCCGATGCACAACAAACAGTATCGGAGCAATCGAACAAGAATGTATTGCTGACAGATGAAGCAACAATACACACTAAACCACAGTTGGAAATATACGCCGATGATGTGCAATGCTCGCACGGCGCAACTTCCGGCTCTATTGACGAGGATTCATTATTCTATTTACAAGCCCGCGCCATTGGCAAAGATAAGGCAATGTCGTTATTGCTTAATGCTTTTGCCGCAGACGTTATTGATAGAATAGGAGTCGAAGAATTGAGAACAAGTCTGAAGGGCTTCGTAGCAGAAAGATTGGGCATTAGCGAAACGGATATCAACCCTTTGAATGATGATGATAATTAATATGAATTCGGAGATATTTTGGATAAATTGATTTTTGAAATAACAGAAAAAAAGACATTTGATATTGAGAGTATCAGAAAAGATTTTCCAATATTGAGCAGAACGGTTTACGGAAAACCGTTAATATATTTTGATAATGCGGCAACAACACAAAAGCCCCAACCTGTTTTGGATACGCTAAACACATACTATTCCTATGTAAACAGCAATATCCATCGCGGTGTACATTATTTGAGCGACTCTGCAACAACGGAGTATGAATGCGCCCGCAGGATTGTCAAAGAATTTATTAATGCCAATAATGTCAAGGAAATTATTTATACACGCGGAACAACCGAAGCCATCAATCTTGTTGTTGCTACTTATGGCAGGAAGTTTTTGCAAGAAGGCGATGAAATAATTATTTCTGCAATGGAGCATCATTCAAATATTGTCCCTTGGCAATTACTTTGCGAAGAAAAAAAATGCAAGCTGAAGATAATTCCAATAGACGAAAACGGCGATTTACTACTTGATGAGTTCGACAAAATGCTGAATGAAAAAACTAAATTTGTATCAGTAGTCCACGTATCCAACTCGCTCGGAACAATTAATGACATTGAGTATATTTTACGAAAAGCAAAAGCGAGCGGCGCCCGTACTTTGATTGATGTAGCACAGTCCATACAGCATATAAGCATAGATGTCCAGAAACTTGATTGTGATTTTTTGGTATTCTCGGGACATAAAATCTATGCACCGACCGGAATAGGGGTTCTGTACGGGAAGCAAGAATTACTTGATGCTATGCCGCCCTATCAGGGTGGTGGCGATATGATACGCTCCGTATCCTTTGAAAAAACAACATATAACGACTTGCCTTGGAAATTTGAGGCGGGTACACCCAATATAGCCGGTGCAATCGGATTGGGTAGTGCCATTAGATATATTCAAACAATTGGTTTTGAACAGATTTCAAAATATGAAAATGAATTGCTGAACTATGCAACAGCGGCGGCTAATGAAATTCCCGAACTTCGTATTATTGGAACAGCCCGCAAGAAATCCAGCGTTCTATCATTTGTTTTTGATAATATACACCCGCACGATGTAGGGACATTGCTTGACCGTGAGGGGATAGCAATTAGAACGGGACAACATTGCACCGAGCCGGTGATGCGTCATTTTGGTATTCCTGCAACATCTCGTGCATCTTTTGTATTCTACAATACAAAGGAAGAAGTCGATATTTTTATTTCAGCCGTTAATAATGTGATTAAAATGTTCGGCTGATTTCAATAGCATTATTAATTAACTATGTAAAATTAGTAACGAACAATAAATATTAGATAAAAACGAAATATTTAAAAAGAACTGACAGACGTATTCGTCAAAGTCTTTGAAGTTTTTTAGTAAAAGAATAGTAAAAAAGATGAACACAGAATTTGATGATTTATATAAACAAGTGATATTAGACCACAATAAAAGCCCGAGGAATTTCGGAGTATTGCAGGAATATTCACATCATGCCGAGGGGCATAACCCCCTATGCGGCGACGAGGTAAATATTACATTAGTACTTAAAGACGGTGTGATAGAGGATTTGAAATTTGCGGGGACAGGCTGTGCAATATCAAAAGCATCAGCATCGATTATGACAACAATGGTGAAGGGTAAGACAGTAGAGGAAGCAAAGGAACTATTTGACGAGTTCCACGAAATAGTTACCAAAGACCCTGATGCAGAGATTGCCGCCGATGAAGTAGGAAAACTTGTTGTATTTTCCGGAGTGCGGGAATATCCGTCAAGAATTAAATGTGCAAGCCTACCCTGGCATACTTTATTGAATGCAATTAATAATGAAGAAGCAAAAGCAATTACGGTGTAATGACAATGGAAGAAAATAAAAATATTAAAACGGAACAATTAAGAGACCAAGTGGAACAGGTCATAAAGACAGTTTATGACCCTGAAATTCCCGTCAGTATTTGGGAATTGGGATTAATATACGATATACAAATAACAGCGAATAATGAAGTTGTTGTTCTGATGACTCTTACTGCCCCGAACTGCCCTGCGGCAGAAGGTTTACCGGTCGAGGTAGAAGAAAAAATAAAATTAATTCCCGAGGTGCAGAATGCCAAAGTAATAATAACTTTCGAACCACCTTGGGAGCAAAGTATGATGAGCGAAGAAGCTCGTTTTGAATTGGGGTTATTTTAATTATTTAAATAGATTTTTTATTATAATTTAAGGAAATTATGACTGATACAATTATTGTTGATTCTGTCGGCAAAGAAAGAATACCGACAGGTATAGTCGGAGCAAAACCGGAAGATGATATTTTCATTTCCCACACTGCATTGGAAATGATAGGCAAAATCAGAAAAGAAAATAATGTTCCCGAGGATTATTTTCTTCGTATAGCCACACGTGGCGGCGGTTGCTCCGGTATGAATTACTCACTCGGATTTGACAACGAACTTGACGAACAGAATGACCGAAAATATCAGACTGACAAAGTCATTCTTGTAGTTGATGCAAAAAGTTTGTTTTATTTAATGGGTGTAACACTCGACTTTGTGGAAGGACCGGACGGCAGCGGATTTGTATTCAATAATCCGAACAATGCCCATACTTGCGGTTGCCACGGATAATACAATTAATTACGCAACTATTTTACAAAATATAGAAGGAAAGGATTCAAAATGAAATTTGAACTTCCCGAACTGCCTTTTGACAAGGGCGCATTAGCACCGATAATATCGGAAGAAACATTGGAATATCATTGGGGCAAACATCACGCCGCTTATGTTAATAATTTGAATAAACTTATTGACGGGACAGAATTTGCCGCTATGGATTTGGAATCAATCATCAAGAAGGCTGATGGCGGCATTTTCAATAATGCGGCACAGACCTGGAATCATACCTTTTTCTGGAACAGCCTCTCACCTAATGGTGGCGGCAAGCCTACAGGCGATTTGCTCGCCGGAATTGAAAAGGACTTCGGCTCTTTTGATGAGTTTAAGAGTAAATTCTCAACAGCCGCCGCTACTTTATTCGGCTCGGGCTGGGCTTGGCTGGTCAAAAATAATGATGGCAAATTGGAAATCGTACAGGCAAGCAATGCCGGCACTCCGCTAACAATGGGCAAGAAAGCACTCCTAACAATTGACGTTTGGGAGCATGCCTATTATATTGATTATCGCAATGCACGCCCGAAATTTATCGAGAAGTATTGGGAGCTTGTCAATTGGGATAATGCGGCAAAATTGTTTTAGTTTTGCTTATCAGTTAGAAAGGTTGCCTCTAATTCAATAATCTAAATGGATTGTGTTTTCGGGCAACCTTTTTGTTTTTATATTTATTTAACAAACAGAAATGTTAGCGCTTTTTCCATTGAGCATAGTATTGTTTCCGGAGTCTGTATTCCGCCTTCATATATTTGAGACAAGATATAAGAATCTTGTGAACGATTGTATTGAGAACGATACACACTTTGGAATTAACCCCATTATTGCCGGTAAAATTATGGAAACGGGTTGCACTGCAAAAGTAATTGAAGTACTGAAGCGCTATCCTAACGGGAAAATGGATATTTTCGTTCGGGGTATTAAGAGATATACACTTAAAGTAACATCAATTTCGCCACGCGAATATATGCTTGCCGATGTCGATTTGATTGATGAAGATTTTATATATCCCGATGCCGGCTTATTGGAGGAATGTATTCTGTTGTTCAATAAAATTGCAAAAGAAGTAAAATCATTAGGGCTAAAAAAAGTAGATGCTACAATGTTTTACACTGTTACTCCCTCCTACTTCTTTGCAGAAAAATCAGGAATGAGTATTAAACAAAAATATCATTTGCTCAATCTGAATTCGGAGCAAAAGCGGCTGGAATATTTGCGTGAACATTTGAGAGATGTAGAACCAATGTTGAGACAGTCCGAGACAATACATCAATTAATTAAAAATGACGGTTATGCAAAAAGATTTTAACAAATTCCCTAAAATAATGGGTATAGTCAATGTAACGCCGGATTCATTTTCTGACGGCGGTAATTATTACAATAGGGACGATGCCGTAAAACAAGCACTTACTTTGATTGAAGATGGGGCTGATATAATTGATATAGGCGGCGAAAGCTCCCGCCCGGGTGCAAAGCCCGTCTCTGCGGAAGATGAAATTAAACGAGTCGTTCCTGTAATCAAGGAAATAATGCGACTTGTGCCGGATTGTTTAATTTCTATTGACACAACTAAATATGATGTTGCCTCTGCGGCAGTTGATTCCGGAGCGAGTATTATTAATGACATAAGCGGGCTTGAATTTGATGAGAGAATTGCGGGACTTGCCGCCGCTCACTCTGTTGCTCTTGTTATTATGCACATCAACGGCACTCCGCAAACAATGCAGCAAAACCCCGTCTATTACAATGTGGTAAATGAAGTATATGATTTTTTAGAACGGAAAACCGAAATTGCAAAAGGAGCCGGTGTCAATGATATTTATATTGATGTAGGAATTGGTTTTGGCAAAACACTTGAACATAATCTAAGTTTATTGCAAAATATTGATGTATTCACAAATATCAACGCCAAGCTATTGCTGGGCTTATCACGTAAATCATTCCTCGGTGCATTACTGGGAATTGACAAACCAGCTGAGCGCGATACTGCAACAGCCTTAGTTCATTCCATTTTGTTGCGAAACAAAATTGACGTAATTAGGGTACACAATGTAAAGCTCTTGAGTATGCTGAAGCAACTAAATGAATCAATACTTTGATTAACTTATTCCCTCCGGCAGACAGTCAATAACAATTTCCGAATTGGCAACGAGGAAGTCATTTGCAAATGCCCGAATGTCTTCGGGAGTAATCTTTTTGTATCGTTCCAATATACCGTAAATCCGCTCCAAATC
Source organism: uncultured Hyphomicrobiales bacterium (assembly GCA_964581505.1). Classification (GTDB taxonomy): domain Bacteria; phylum Bacteroidota; class Ignavibacteria; order Kapaibacteriales; family UBA2268; genus CAZOOR01. The sequence goes on along the minus strand of CAZOOR010000007.1, from coordinate 39,342 downwards.
ATCAGAGAAAAGTAAATATGAGGAAGCAATATCAGCAAGCCCCGATGAGTACTGTATCTCGTTAGCCACTTGCATAGATAACTGATTGACAGCCCTTTGCAATTCAAACTCTTGTACCGGTTCGTCCGCAAATTTTGCAATAATTCCCAACATTTCCGCTTTCAATAAATTTATATCAATAGTAGGTTCGGAAGTAATTCCGTAAAAAGTGAGCAAGGAAGTATATTCCCTTTCATCAACATAAGAGCCGAGAGACGATGCCATTTGTTTCCGCTCGACTAAGTCGGAATAGAGTCTGGAACTTCGCCCCTGAGTGGCAATTTGTGAAATAATATTTGCAACTAATATCCTATCATCAAGCATATCGGGAATATGAAAATTAATGAAAGTAGCCGGTAGGGGTACAGCATCTTTGAAAGAGGCATAGCCACCATTGCGAAGCATATTTTTATTAAATATAGGACGGCGGCTGTCAGTAGTTTTATTTTCAATTTTAGCAAAATACTTTTCAATTAGTGCAATAGCATTATCTTTTTCAAATTTACCGCTTAAAGTCAATATTGCATTACCGGGGCGATAATACATTTGAAAAAAATCTTTCAGGTAGTCGAGTTCAACACTAAGCACATCGTTAATTGAACCGTGGACTTCCCAAGAGTAAGAGCAATCACCAGTAAATGAATGAGTAGCCAGCAACTCACGCCATTTTCCGTATGGGCGGTCGAATACAGTCTGCCTGATTTCTTCGGAAACAACTTTTTTCTGTGTTTCCATTGCTTCTTCCGTTACTGCAAATTCGAGCATTCTGTCGGATTCGAGCCAGAGGGCAAGTTCCAACTGATTAGAAGGTACAGTCATAGTATAAGCCGTATAGTCATAGCTTGTATAAGCATTATTTGTACCACCGGCAAGCGAACAAATCTTATCAAACTCACCTTTTGGTACATTCTTAGAACCCTCGAACATCAAATGCTCGAAAAGATGAGCCATACCGGTTTTACCTTTCAGCTCGTTTTTTGCACCGACTTTGTATGCAATATTCATACTAATAATTTCAGCGTCATTCTTTGGAACCAAAACAATTTGAAGTCCGTTATCCAATTTATGAGTAATTATTTCAAAACTATTTCTTAAATTCATCAATGTTTATTCATTTGTTACAAATAATATTTTTATGAAAATAAAAAAAAATTTCAATAATTCAAACGAATTCGGTATTTTGCAAATCTTTAAAAAATTGGAACTAAATCATTATAATAATTAAAAGTACTTATCCACGGAGTTTTTAAATGAAAGTTTATGAGCCAAAAGACATACGAAACATAGCCATAATGGGACACGCCGGAAGCGGCAAGACCACATTGGCTGAAGCAATTCTTTTCCATACCGGAGCAATAAACCGCCGCGGTGTTGTCGAAGAACAAAACACACAATCCGATTTCAACGAATTGGAACACGAGCGTGGTTGTTCAATTCATTCTTCAATTCTTTTCACCGAATGGAATAATCTGAAAATAAATATATTGGATACTCCCGGCTATGATGATTATGTAGGCGAGATGATTGCCGCCTCTAATGTTGTCGGTACGGGTATCATTGCACTGAATGCACAGACGGGCGTTGAAGTTGGAACGGAAAACGCTTGGAAATATTCCGAAAAGAACAACATTCCCGTTTTCTTTGTTGTTAATAAATTAGATGTTGACCAAGCCAACTTTGATGATGCCATTGCGGGTGCAAAGGAAGTCCTATCAAAGAAAGTAACACTTATTGAATATCCTTTGAAAGCAGGAGCCGGCTTTAACTCAATTATCGATATATTAAATATGGCTCTTTATGAATATCCGGCTGATGGCGGTGAGCCTACAAAGAAAGATATTCCCGATTCGGAAAAAGAGAAAGTCGAAGCATATAGAAGTGAACTGATTGATTCTATCGCCGAAACAGACGAAGAATTGATGATGAAATACTTTGACGAAGGTTCATTGACAGATGAGGAATTGCTAAAAGGTTTTCATAATGCTTTCTTAACTCGCCAGATTTTCCCTGTACTCTGTGCAGTTTCTAAAAATAATATGGGTACGGACAGAATACTTGAATTTGTTCGGGACGTTGTTCCTGCGGCAGACGAAACACCCGGAAAAGAAACAAGCGATGACAAATTCATTAAGCCGATACCTTCCGATAAAGCATCATTATTTGTATTTAAAATGTCATCGGAAGCACATCTCGGCGATATGACTTTCTTCAAGGTGATTTCAGGTACGATACATTCGGGACTTGACCTCATCAATCATGATTCGGTAGCAACAGAACGCATTAATCAGCTTTTCTGCGTAAGAGGCAAGAATCGTTTTGAAGTCAATGAATTGAAAGCCGGAGATATTGGTGCTACGGTTAAATTGAAAAGTACTCACGTCAATGATACTCTACACGAAAAGGGCTATGATGTCAGTTTCAAGAAGATTGATTATCCCAATTCGAAGATTAGAATGGCAATTGTTCCGAAGACAAAGGGTGAAGAAGAAAAAGTCGGTATGGCATTGCACGCATTACATCAGGAAGACCCGACTCTTATTATTGAGCATTCTCCCGAATTGCGTCAAATGATTGTTCATGCACAGGGCGAGCTTCATCTTGCCGCCGCAAAATGGCGTCTGGAAAATCGCTACAAAGTAATGACAGATTTCATTGAGCCGAAAGTTCCGTATAGAGAAACAATACGCAAGCAAGTACGCGGTATGTACCGCCATAAAAAACAATCCGGCGGCGCAGGGCAGTTCGCAGAAGTTCATATGATGATTGAACCTTGGCATGAAGATGCCCCCTATGCCACAGACGTCAACGTTCGCGGAAAAGATATGCACGACCTCGACTGGGGCGGCAAACTTGAATTTGTTAATTGTATTGTCGGTGGTGTGATTGACCAAAGATTCCTACCTGCTATCCTAAAAGGTATTATGGATAAAATGCAGAACGGACCTCTTACAGGTTCTTATGTTCGCGATATTCGTATCTATATTTATGACGGCAAAATGCATCCGGTCGATTCAAATGAAGCGGCATTCAAAACGGCTGGTATGATGGTATTCAAAGATATTTTCCACAAAGCAGACCCGAAAGTACTCGAACCTGTTTATACTGTGAAAATTAGAGTACCCGAAGAATTTGTCGGCGATATTATGAGCGATTTGCCTACACGCCGCGCTCTTATACTCGGCATTGATGCAGAAGGCAGATACCAGACGGTTAATGCCAAGATGCCTATGGCAGAATTGGATAAATACGCAACTGCATTGCGTTCAATGACACAGGCAAGAGCAAGTTTCATCTCGGAATTCGACCAGTATCAGGTTATTCCTGCCAACGTTCAGATGGAATTAATCGAAAAGTTCAAGAGTCAGGCAGAAGAAGAGTAACATATTGTTCTTACCGTTTTTCGGTAATTATTCAAAGACCAAAGTATCATTGCTTTGGTCTTTTTATTAGTTATTATACGCATAATCAAACACAGACAAATACAGAAGCAATAAAAATTTAGACAGCACTAATTTATTATTTATATTTGCCTTTATTTTTTTACAAATTTTAAGAATAATTAATATGAAAAATCTATTGAAAATCATTATTCTGTTTGCAGTTTCAATTAATATCTTATTAGCAAACAACAAAGCAAACACTTGGCATTATTTATCGGGCGATTGGTCCGGTTTGCGAAATTCATTGGAAAAAACGGGCTTAGTTTTGGACAGCCGGTATTTATTAGAAACATGGTATCTGCCACCCAAAGCCAATAATGACAAATCAGTATTTTTAATACATAACATTGATATTGATTTTTTATTCGATTTTGAAAAATTATTCGGACTCAAGGGGGCTAGGTTGTTGTTTGATTTACAAGGTATGCACAGTGATAGCCCGAATTCCGATTATCTAGGTTCTTTGCAGGGTATATCGAATATTGAAACATGGAACAATTTTCTCATTTATGAATTTTGGTATCAGCAAAATTTTGCAAATGACAAATTGTCCCTGTTATTTGGATTATTTGACCTCAATTCCGAGTTTGACGTTTCGCCCTCAAAAGCAAATTTCATTACACCTTCACATGGTATCGGTACTGATTTTGCCCTAAGCGGTTTGACGGGTCCCTCAATTTTCCCGCTAACATCTTTGGCTTTTCGTGCAAAATATAAATTTACACCGGAGCATTCGGTATCATTTGCAGTATTTGACGGTATGCCAGGGGATACAAATAATTTGCAAGGCACTCACATTGTATTAAATAACACGGACGGCTTACTGATAGTTGGTGAAGCAGACGCTTTTCATAGCGGAGAACAATCCTTTGTTAAACTTGGCTTTTGGTATTATACGGACAGGTTTTCACATATTGTTTCCGGTATAAAACAGTGGGGAATTTACGGTATTGGCGAAATGCAACTTCTCTCCGAAATGCAGGCAAAAGAACAGGGTTTGTCGGCTTCGGTGCGTTTAGGTTATTCTCCACCGAGTTCAAATTTGACTTCTATATTTCTTGGTGCATCTCTTGAATATAAGGGACTTTTTTCCGGACGCGATGACGACTATTGCGGAATTGCATTTGCATATAGCAGTTTGACGGATTATTTTCATCGTGTATATTCAGGAAATGATTTTAAGTCTCACGACTTCGATTCAAACATAGAATTATTCTATAAATTTCAATTGAGCGAATTTATATTTTTGCAACCGGTACTTAGCTATTTTAATTCGCCGGCACTTAATCCGAAATATAATCAATATATCGTAGGAGGTTTACGCTTACATTTACAGATATAACAAAAAATATTTAAACTTATATTAAATTATCATATAATCCATTTCAATTAAAGTACAACGGAGCAATAAATTTTCGTAATAAAACGTAACAATACGGAATATGTATCGTTTCTGTAAATGTGCTAATGTTCAAATAAATGTGAATGAATGACGTGTAAAATAAAGTATTTTACAAAAAAATGAAAAGACTATTCAGAATATCGCTCATTGTTTTTTTTCTGGCTTATGCCCTTGCATCAGCCGGGAAAATACTTATACCAATGGATTTGGCACAGACCGACCACTTGAAAGCTTATGGTATTACATTTTGGGTACTAACCAAAGGACAAAAAGCTGATTGGCTACTGAATTATAGAGGCGGTTCCTTTATGTTCGATTATTCCGAAGCAATTGCAAACGAATGCTATATACGTGGTGTTTTCTTCGAGAAAATTGACGGTGCCACTGCTTCGCAGATTTATGCCACAGTGAAAAGCGACAAAAACAATATGGACGCCGTACTACTCGAAAAAGTTCCGAAAATAGCCGTATATGCTCCACCCGGCACACAGCCTTGGGACGATGCGGTTTTACTCGCTTTGGATTATGCGGAAGTCAAACACGATATTATCTGGGACGAAGAAGTCCTAAACGGGAAAATTGAGCAATATGATTGGCTACATTTGCATCATGAAGATTTTACCGGACAGTATGGTAAATTCTGGGCTTCCTATCACAATGCACCTTGGTACATTCAGCAGGTTGCACTCAACGAAGCAATGGCGAAAAAGATGGGGTTTGCAAAAGTATCCGAGTTGAAATTAGCAGTCGCCCTACGCATCCGCAAATATGTAGCGAACGGAGGTTTTATATTTGCAATGTGCAGCGCAACAGATACGTATGATGTTGCACTTGCGGCACAAAATACCGATATATGCGGCAGAATGTTTGACGGTGATGCGGCAGATGTCGATGCAAATAACAAGTTGGATTATAGCCAGACATTTGCATTCGAGAATTTTAAACTTGTTATGGACCCATTTGTATATGAGTTTTCGGATATTGATACAGGACCCACAGGAATTAAAGACCCGTCAAGCGATTATTTTACATTGTTTGACTTTTCGGCAAAATGGGACCCTGTGCCTACAATGCTAACACAAGACCATGTAAATGTCGTTCACGGTTTCTTGGGACAGACAACTGCATTTAGAAAAAAACTAATAAAGAAGTCGGTTACTATACTTGCCGAGCGTGAAGGAACAAATGAAGTAAAATATATACACGGCAATATAGGTAGAGGAACGTTTACTTTCTATGGAGGGCATGACCCTGAGGATTATCAGCATGCAGTAGGCGACCCGCCGACTGAATTGAAATTGCATAAAAATTCGCCCGGATACAGACTTATTCTTAATAATGTTTTGTTTCCGGCGGCAAAGAAAAAGAAGTTAAAAACATAAAATTTTTTTATTTTCTATAAAAATTGTTTTATTTATCTTTTTTTTTTAACATATTGGAAAATTCTAATGGTAAATCATAATAATTGATTTATCAATATTGAGGTTTAATAAAGATTTAGTTTTATGAAAGTCATTAAATATTCTATTTTTATTTTTGTTTTGTTAAGCAGTGCAATATTTGCTCAAAACAGTGTGAACTTTGAAGATGCGACAGTGGATAGAGAACACTACGTTTCTCTTGCACTTTCGGGTACAATTACCGGTGATAATATCAAGACACTAACAGTAGAGATTGTCTATGATTCGCGTATTATTGATATTAAATCGGCAAGCGGCAAAAACGGATTTGCTATGCAGGAAGCACTGCCCGAAATTAAAACCGATTTCACAAAACTCGACTCGGCACTGCTTACTATCACATCACACAATGCAGTGGCTGTTAATAAGGGAACAATATGTAATTTACTAATCAAGGGGCTTGTTTGGTCTGATTCTATGGCTTATGTACTTCCCCTGAAAGTATTGATTAACGGTAAGGAAGTAAGTACTGACAATTTGAAACAAGGAATAGTCAAAGTATTGGGAAACCCTATTTTCCCTAATTTCCCCGACTATCTCGGCAATGGCTATCCCAATCCATTTAACTACCGCGTACGCTTTGATTTCTCATTAAAGAAAAAATCGTCTGTAAAATTCACATTATATAAGATGAACGGAGTTAAAGTTTTAGACTCTGACGATAGTAAGGATATGTTACTTGTTTTTAGTACAAAGAATGGAACAGTACTGAATTCCCTTAGCAATTTGGAGGAGGGAAGTTATTATGTATTACTCACTCCGAAGAATCAAGAAATAGCATCGCAATATTATCTATTTGTGATGCAAACAGACAGACAGGTTTTTAATACCAACATAATATATTGCAAATGATGAAGTTTGATATTTTGAAATATTACATTATAGTTATTATTGCATTGCTATTCGGCAATAGTATTTTAGCACAAACATTATCACCTGTAAAAGTTGATTCTGTTAAAAAACAAAAACGTTACTTGAAGCTAAAAAATTCCGAAGGAAAGGAATTCTGGCTTTGCTTCCAGAGGAATTTTAAAAATAAACGTGTGGAAACACCGCAAACAAGACTACATCTTGAGCTGTTTATCACCGGAGACGAAGATGCAAAAGTAACTATTGAGATTGCCGGTATCGGCTACAAAAAAAGAATATCTATCCCAGGCGGAACAATAAAGAATGTGAAATTACCGAATTATGCTCAGGTTTATAGTAATGAAATAAAAGAGAAACTCGGCGTTCATATAACATCTGACAATCCGATAAGTGTTTACGGATTGAACAGGCGATTTCAAACAACCGACACATATCTCGGATTACCCGTTAATGTACTTGGCACTGAATACAGAGTGATGGGTTACGATGTGTCCGAAGGATTAATGTCTCATTTTGCAATTGTAGCCACAGAGAACGGAACAGAAGTTACAATAGTATTAACAGCAAATTCAATGACACATAAAGCTGGAGTTCCTTTCAAAGTCAGGCTAAAAAAAGGTGAAGTATATCAGGTAGCGGCACGCTACGAGCGACATAGACCCTCCGATGTAACCGGAACATATATAAAATCAAATAAGAAAATTTCTGTTTTCGGTGGACATCAATGCGCCTATGTACCATCAACAATAATGGCTTGCAATCATTTGGTAGAGCAGATGCCTCCCCTACCCTCCTGGGGCAAGCATTTTTATCTTGGTATGTTGAAGCCACGTTCCAATTATACTTTTCGCGTACTTGCAAATGAAAAAGACACAAGAGTATTTATTGATGCAAAACTAATTAAAACCTTAAAACCAGGACAACACTGGGACAGTACTGTCAGCCGTAATGTACAGGTAACTGCAAATAAACCTATTTTGGTGGCTCAATATTCACAAGGTTTTAAAAACGGAGACTCTATCGGCGACCCGATGATGATTCTGGTTAGTCCGACACAACAGTTTCTGAATGAATACCGCTTTGCAACACCGATTAACGGCTCATGGCGACATAATATCAATATTGTTGTACCTAACAAAGGCATATCAAGTATGAGGTTGGACGGACGTCCGATTGAGCCGTCTATGTTCGAACCACTGGGTATTAGCAGATACTCTATTGCTACTGTTACAGTACCTTATGGTTCGCACTATATTAAGGGTGATTTGCCTTTCGGAATGTACACTTATGGTTTGGGCTATGGGAATGATGCTTACGATGCTTACGGCACAATGGGAGGGCAATCATTTATCGAATATGAGCCGGCGGCTGATATTTTGCCGCCTATGGCTGACGATAAAAATATTGACGGGCAACATATTGTAGTTGTACGAGATGACCGAGTGGACGATACGGGAATTAGAGAAATTAAAATATTGGACAATATCGGTCTTGATTTCAATATACCTAATGTACAGACGGGAGCGCCGCAGGTGCCTATTAGCGTATCACCACTTTCTCCGACAACGCCGGGCAGAGTGGTATTTAGTGCGAGGGATATTGCATTGAACGAGGCAACTTTTACATTATGCTATTACTATGACGAAGAATATAATGTCTATCGTTACGCTTTGAATAGAGGAGTTGTTGATAATTGTATGCCCGACCCCGGCATTCAGTTCGGTGTGTTCGGTAAACTTGTCATTAACTCACACTCAGCTGATTTTTCGTCCAGCGGCAATATTAAATCAAAAGGAATATTTAACGGCTCTGCCGGAGTAGGCGGCTATGGAGGTATTTATATCGGCAGACGTCTATCATCAAGTTGGACAATGTCTGCACGTATATCCTTTGACAATCACCCGGGGCTACTCGAAGCACCGGACAGCGTCCCCTCGAAAATACGCCAAGATAACGGAACATTAATTGATTTCCAAGAATCGAAAATGCTCGAACTCGAAGGAATGTCGGCAACTCTTGCATTAGCGGGAGAGTATTATATCCGCAGCAATACCTATTTACTTGCGGGTGTCAATCTTAGCTATCAATTATCAAAATCAATAGTTCACAAAACAAAGATATTGATACCCCAGCACTATACTTACAAGAACGGGGAACGAGAAATAGATGACCCGAGTGGGAGCAATGAAATGAATTCACTGAGTTCAATTCGCTTCGGTCTTCTTTTCGGTGCCGGAGTAAGCATTCCGGTAAGTTACAATATTTCGGTTTTCTCGGAATTGGTTTACAATTTACCAATAAGCAGTATGCTTGATGACGGGAATTGGCGTATTCATCAGTTCGGATTGCAAATCGGTGCTAAATTCAGGGTATTCTAAAATATGAGCCGGACTACCCTAACAACTGTTTTAGCCGTATTCGAAAAAGATATAAAAAGCGAGATGCGTTCACGCTATGCGATTTCCGCAATATTGCTTTTTATTTTAACAACAATCACAATACTACTAATCGGCACAAAAGGCGAAGACATACAAGCCGGTTTAGCCGCAGGTTTGCTCTGGGTTATTATGTTTTTCAGTTCGATGATGGGGCTTTCGCGTGCCTTTGTAAGCGAAGAAGAACGCGGCACGTCATTTCTTTTGCATTTGTCTGTCAGCTCCGGTTCAATATATTTCGGAAAATTGATTTATAATATTCTTCTCAGTCTAATACTCAATACAATTGCCTTATTGCTGTTCTTTCTATTTATAACAAATATGCCAATTGAATATTTCGGTATATTCATACTTTCGCATATATTCGGTTCAATAGGAATAGCCGCCGCCTCTACAATTATTTCGGCAATCATCGCAAAGGCAAATACAAAAGGAGCATTGTTTCCGGTGCTTTCTTTTCCTATCATACTGCCACTTATTTTTATCGGTATTGAAGCCACGCGCATTGCACTCGAAGGCAGGGACAACGGACACGCCGCAAACGACATTCAATTGATGATTGCCTACTGCGGAATTATCATATCGCTATCCTACATACTTTTCGATTTGGTCTGGAAAGATTAATTATATATTTTCAACTTTTTAGAAGAATGCACTAATAATTCGGAACATCTGCCATTCATTTTTAAAATTTACTTACATCTTAAAATGCCGCAAATTCCCGATTGAAGCCTTAGTTTCACTCAACAAATTAGCCTTACCGAGAAAATGTAGTGAATATACATCTTCTACTTCGCGATTGCAATCGTGAACGAACACATCACCACCTTTCTTAACCAATTTCGAAGCCATATAAATACTTTTCATTCTGCCGGAAGTCTCGTCATCATAGCCTGCGGGAGCATCGACAAGCACAATGTCCCATTTATTTGTGATAATATCATTCGGCAATACCATTTCAAGCAAGTCGGGATTTTCCAGTAATTTCTTCCAATCTTTTCTTTTTGTCCCATAATTGACTTTCAGGACATTCAATCCCTTGATTCGAGAACTCACTTGCTTGAGCCAAAACTCATTATCTTCGAGAAATAATATTGTACCATTACCATTAGCATTGAGATGATGCCAAAATATACTATCATTACCAAGACCAAAAACAAGAAAGCGACATTGTTTATTTGCTTGTACTGCTTTGGTAATCAGTAGCAATTCATCAGTACTCAACTGAATACTGTTCAGTTTTCTCATAATAGAAATCGATAAACGTGAGGTACAATTAATTGCCAAATTTATACTTGGTATGGCAAAAACTTGTTTGTGTAAAGCCGCTAAGTATCTATTATTTATCATTCGCCTACTTTCTTTGCAAAAACAATATTCTATTTATCAATAATTACAAGTACAAATATATGACAATTATTAAAACTATACCCTTCGGATTTGCATAATAGCAAGCTGACGGTTATGATTGAATTTATCATTTACAGTGCGAGTGGTTATTACATTATTAAATATTATCTATCAGCCGGACCTTAATTCGGCTTTCTTCCAAAGTGCTAAGAATAATAATCTGCCATTGATGGAATATATCAGGAGTTAATGCATTGAATTTCAGTATATTTATCATTATGAAAATAAGATGAAAAAAACGTATCAGCAAATCGTAATATGATTGAAGCAAAAAAAAATTTGCTGAAAAAAGCAATTTTCTTGAAAATAATAATTATATTTGGAGGTTCTAAATGTAGTAAGCAGTAAATACAATCGAAATATGTTTGAATTTTTATCATCAAGAAGAAAAAAACATAAACTTGAGCTATCGACTCAGGAGATAAACGAATTAATGAGGACTATCAGCAAGTCTGATGATTTTACCAAAATTGAAAGAGAATTCAATCGATTGTATGACGCCACAGTCTATCGAATGTGGGACTTGCTATCTACAAAATATATTCCGCCGCTTACCGAAGAGGATATACACGATGTCTTTCAGGAAGCATGGGTCAAGATTCTAAACCAACGGAATAAATACAATGACAAATATAATGCATTCAGCTGGATTTATGTTATTAAGCGTAATATGATAATTGACAGAATCCGGCAGGTAAAGCGTAGCTTGGCAAAGCGTGTAGATGACGAGGAGAGGGATATAATTGAAGAAATTCCGGAAAGTGATATTCACTTTTTCGATGAGATGACGGCAAACGAAACTGTACAAATTATTGTCGATGCAATTAAGAATATTGATGATGACAGAGACAGGGATATTGTAGAACGCCGCTTGCTCCACGAACAGAAACTGGAATTTATTTCAAAGGAAACGGGAATTCCATTAGCTACTGTTTTCAAAATTATTAAAAGAAGAATTGCCGAAATAAAACCTAAGGTAGAATATTTATTGAATAATTGATACGAGATTGATACAAAGATGAGTAACGAAACTCAAAATAAATTTACTCCCGATGAGGAGCAAATGATTAGCCGCCTAAGCGACATCTTGAAAAAAGACCGCGAACGGGCAATAATTGAAAAGACGGTTAAAGAAAAAATCGCCGCATCGGGCTTATATGTTCGGAAACCTTTTCTGAACACAACCGGTGGCAGAATTATTACGGTTGCCGGGCTTGCCGCCGCCGCAGTATTGGCTTTTTTCTTCTTTAATTTTAAACCACAAGATTCCTTGACGCCTAATGACAACACATCACACATATCAGCTGATACCGAATTTATTACGCAGTGGGATAAAACAGATACTCCGCAGGAAGTCAAGAAGGAAAAGCCGAAAGTAAAGAAACGAAGAAGAAGAAGAGTAAAACGCGAAACCGGTGCTGTCCCCGGTATGCCTATCGCTTCGAATAATAACTCTATGCCGGCTATCGAAAAGCAAATACAGGAATTTAGTTTTACTGCGAATTACAAGTTTAACAAAAAAGCAAATATTAGACGATTTCGCAAAGATTTAAAGAATGCTCTTGAAAAACTTGGCGTTAAGTTTAATAATAGGTCAAATCGTGAGGAAGTCGTTCACCTTGTTTCAATTAAGAGCGAAAGCGTGGACGAGCAAAACCGTCCTGTCAAGTTCTATATTGTAGCAAATGTGAATAAGCGTTTTCCGGGCAATCTGAATATGTCCCTGCGTTATTATCCTTTGGATAGCGGGACTACTGCGGGTGGTACAAAGTCAATTAATACAATTTTCTATACTAATCTGAAAGCACGTGTTTCAGCCTTAATTGATTGGAAATATAAACCGCAAAGCGAAAAAGAATAATTATAATGCTTCGATATGCCGTCTGAGAAACGACAAGACTGTTTTGGTATATCGTTCCTTTATTCCGATTGCTACATAATCTTCGCTGAAATCAATAAGTTTAATCAATGCCGGAAAGACTTTACGCTCGTTCCGGCGTTTTATTAATAATGCCGCCAATTTGTCAAAAGGCACATTGAACAATGTAATAATGCTTATGTTTGTATCCTTTGTATAATTGAATCCTTTGAACAACTTTTCATATTTTTCACTGTCATTACTAACAAAAATCAATTCGTCATCTTTAATTTTCAGGTAGCTACCGGAAAAAACTTTCCTATCCAACATATCACGAATTTTCATCATTGCCTTGCGAATCTCTGCTTCGGAATTTGTTTTAATTCGATTAATAGATTTACCTTGTGTTGCAACAATTATCGGCTCCGAATATGTCCTGCCAGCTTGAATTATTGTTTGTTCGTCAGGCTTGCAGAAAGCCGATTTATAAATCAGTTCAATATCACTCCCTTTTGTATAATCAATCATTGCCGGATAAATTAATTTCAGCCCTGCTTTACCTAAGCGGAAAGCATCAGCATAATTTAAGCGTCCGACTAACTCCGTATCATTAACAATTGCAGGGTCGAAATTGCGAATCCCACATACATCTGTCCAAAAAGTAATACGCTTCAATCCAAGCAAGCGTGCCAGAAGTACAGCAGTTAGATTGGAACTTTCAATACCCATTGTTGTTGTTTCGCCCCTTTTGCTTTTGGCAACAAAACCCTGCATAATAACAATATCATACTTTTTGAGTGCCGGAATAAGTATTTTGTCAATATTCTTTGCGGTCTCGTTTTCGAGTGGTTTAGCATAAGCAAAATGCTCGTCGCTTACAATAATATCACCGGCATCAATCGCCTTATGTCTTATATTGCTATATTCAAGGTAATTGCTAACAATAAGCAGTGCGAGTTTTTCACCATAGCTAAGCACAATGTCCTTGATTCGTAGGGACAGCTCCTTAGTAATTGCTATGCCCTCAATTATTTTAGTAAGTTCGGAATGCTCATCATCAATTAAATTAAATAGTTCAATTATTGCCGATTGGTCTTTGATAATAAGTCGAGTGAACTTTTTATGCTCCTCGAAAATATCTTGTAGCAGTGCGAGTGCTTTTCGCTTATGCCCCAATTCGGCAACTGATGCAACATAAGTAAGAGAGCGTGTCGCCTTGGCAAAAGCCGAAACGATAACCGTTACGGGTTTACGAGATGTATTGACAATATTAAGAAAGCTTTCAAATCCCTGTCGAGTTCTGAGTACAGAGCCGCCAACTTTGATGATTTCCATATTTATCCTTTCTTAATCAAGCGGGCGGCAAAGGCGCCGTCGATATGATGGATTTGAGGATAAATCTGCATATAACCGTTGTTACAAACCTCCGGCGGTAGATATTTTTCAGCCGGGTCAAGTTCAAAATCGGGATACTTATCCAAGAACCATTTGATATTTTCAATATTCTCTTCCGGTGCAATTGTGCAGGTAGAGTAAACAATCACGCCGCCCGGTTTTATATTTTTTACGGCACTGTCCAAAATTCTTTTTTGTAAATCTGCCAAACCTATAATATCCTCGACTTCGCGTTTCCATTTAATATCCGGTTTCTTGGACATAGTACCTAAGCCTGAACAGGGGACATCGGCGAAAATCATATCAACCGGCTCTTCAATTTCCAGATTAGTAGCATCTGCAGACATAGTCTCAATAGAAGTCAGTCCCAGTCTTTCCGCGCCCTCTTCGATAAAACGCAATTTTGAGGGATACTTGTCAATAGCAATAACTTTGCCTTTATCATTCATCTGTTCCGCCAGACAGAAAGATTTACCTCCGGGTGCCGCACATACATCAAGCACAGTCATACCTTCCTTCGGTGAAGCGAGCCGTGCGGCAAGTGTAGCACTTGTATCTTGAATAGTGATTTTGCCTTCTTTGAAAATAGCGAGAGAAGGTATTTCCGGTTTATAAGACTTTACAACTATGGAAGTCGGAAAGAAATTCGACTGAAAATAATACATATTATTATTATCAAGAACTTTCTTAACTTCCTCATAATTCGATTTCAATGTATTGATTCGTATTGTATTATAAGGACGGCGATTATTGACGAAAAGAAGTTTCTCGGCTTTCTCTTCACCGAAGCGTTCCACCCAACGTTTCACCATCCAACGTGGATGCGAATAAATAATCGATAAATAATAAATCGGGTCATCATCACGGTCGGGATAGCGTATATTCTCAAGATTGCGTGCAATATTGCGTAGCACACCATTTACAATACCGGCTGTTCTATCGCCCTGAATGCGTTTAACAATTTCTACCGATTCGTTTATTGCCGCAGGAATAGGAATGCGGTCGAGGAACATAATTTGGTATAAAGCAACACGCATTGCATTTTTTACAATATTCAGACATTTTAGGAAATCGCCGTGGTAAAATCCAATCAACACCCAATCAAGTTTTGCACGCCAACGAATAACGCCATGCACTATCTCGTTAAGCAATCCTTTGTCAAGCGAAGATAAATTGCCCACCCGAAATTCATAGTCCAGTAGTTTGTCAACATAGGCATCGCTCCGTTCAAATCTGCTTAAAATTCTAATTGCCGCCGAGCGCGCTCCACTAATTATACGTCTATCTTCGTCATTTTGATTATCACGGTTATTTTGATTGTTTTCAGATGTCTGTGATAAAGAATCTTGTTCTTTTTTCGGTAAATTTTGTTCTGTATTGTTATTAGTATCCATGTGCTTGTAAAATATTAAGTAAAAAAATAGAAACGAATTGCTAATGAAATTATTCAATCTTTTAAAAATAACAAATTTTTTGTTAATATCAATATTTATGATTATTTCGTATTCCGAAATGTCTGCTCAGAAGTCTCCGTCGAATCCATTAAATCCAGAAAAATTCCAAACACAAAGAGAGACAGGCGTCTTTGTCGGTTTGGGACAGAATATTCAAGGCGGTGCTTTCAATACAAAATGCAACTGCCCGCAATTCGAGAACGGAAGTGCTTTCGGTTGGAAGCTCGGTCTGCTCTACGAAGAGGACATTAAATATTATCTTCAATGGGGAGCGGCAATCGGAATTAATTCACTCGGCGTCAAAGCTTCCTACCAATATAATAAAGACCGTGCATTTACTGCAACTGTTGGTGGAACAAATGTGATTGACACAGTACCGATTTTATTCAGACAAGAAGCGGCTACAAATTTTCTAAATTTTATGATTATGCCGTATATCAAATGGTCGCCTGCGGAATTTTTCTTTTTGCGTTTAGGTTTTAATGCCGACTTCAATATTTCTTCGGGGATAATACACTCGGAAGAAATTTTGCAGAAAACTGTAAAATTGCCAAGCTCCGGCGAAATTGTAGAAGTTACATTTAAAGACGGAAAGTCAAAAGTAATTGTTGAGGACGGCGAATTTCCGAATGTCGTAACTCCACAATTTTATTTAGTGCCTGCTCTGGGATTTACATTTTCATTATCAAAAAATATATTCTTATCACCGATTTTTGATTTTTCGATACCACTATCCGAAATGTCAACAAACGGTACCGGTTTTAAAGTATCTAATTGGCGGTTTGTTGTTGAATTACGATGGGCAATTCAGCTGAGGCAGGAATAATATCCCTATTAGTGGACTAATTCGTTTTATTTAAAAAAAGGGCTAAATATGAAAAATTCGTTGTGGATATGGATACCAAGAGGTGTATTATTTTTTTTCATAGCATTCCTGTTTTTATTTGCTTTTGATGCATTCTCTACTCCACAGGATTTTGGCGAACAACTTATGGATTTCATTATTCATAGTTTGCCTTCCTGGATACTTATTATTGTGCTTGCAGTAACTTGGAAAAAGCCATTCCTTAGCGGAATAAGTTTATTGGTACTTGCGACTATCGGTATGCTCTTTTTCAGTACTTATCAGCGTCTATCGGGGTTTATGGTTGTTACATTGCCGCCTATGTTGATAGGTCTTTCTTTTATTATTTATGATAAAATGATAAAAGATAAAGATTAATGCAATCAATGTAATAATATATTTTTGTATTTTTAAATTTAATTGAAAGTTTAGTTATGCGATTTTTTATGTTAATATTTGTTGTTTCTTTGATGTTATTATCCTGCTCCGAGAACAAATCCGAAAAGACCGCTCAAATAGAAGTGATTAGCGACAATTCGAGTAATAATAAAAATCAAGTTTCAGATGAAGTAACAGAACAAAATGAAAGCACATCATCAATTGATTCTTTGCTGATTGTCGACGTTTCCATATTAATTCCGAGTTTTGAAATCGAAGTGAAATTAAGCAAAAATGCCGAAGAAAAAATGAAAACAGACAAAGAGTCCGTCATTGTACAAGCATATTTTTCCGGTCAACCAAAAGACACAACAAGTGAAGAATATTTAAAATTCGGTAAGATTGGTATTGGAGATTCCCGAATTGAATTGTGGGATTCAAGAATTGCAAAATTTACTAACGTGAAGCTATCAAAAAAGGAATTTGACAAATTATCATCTCCTAATTTTGAAGTACTAATTAATGTATTTAGCGGTAGGCACTCATCTACAAATAATTTATTATCCTGCGATATACTTCAAGCAAAGATAGACAGTATCAAAGGTAAAAAATACTTGTTAAACGGCAAACTGATTGGCGAAGAGTAAAGGCGCTATAAAATAATTTCTAATTTGACTGTAAATTATAATACTTCGGCAGATTTCAAACCTGCCGAAGTATTATTTTATATTTATTTAATAATCACAGTTTTGATTGCGAAGTTTGACGATGCCGAGCGAAACGCAATTAAATATTGAGCGGCTGGAATATCATCAGTCGAAAAATCAATCGAATGCTCTCCGCCGGAAAATTCTGTATTTGCAATACTTTTTACTAATCTACCATTCAGGGCAAGTAAACTAATAGACAGATTGGCACTTTTCTCCAATGAGAAGTCAATCCTTGCATTTTCACTAATCGGATTCGGATAAACACCGCCGAATGTCAAGCCGTTAATTGTTAGATTATTATCAATTACATCGCTGGTATTTGGCACTAATACCGGAAGAATAAGCACATCGAAATCAGGTGCTTTTTTATCTGCCATTGTGATTTTCAAATCGGCAAAAGCGGCATATTGCCAGCTTTTATTTGCTTGGCTCCAAGCAAGAATAGCAGAACGCTTTTCGCCCTTTCCGTCCCCTTGGTCATTAGCCCAAATAGCAACAATATCGGTTTCTTTAGAATTAAAATTCTTAGTTTGAACATATATAAGGAAATTGCTATTCAGTATGCCATTGCTATCCATAGGTGCATAAGAGAAAATCCTGTTTGAAGAACTCGAATCAGCATCTCCGAGATAAATCTTACCTTTAGCCATCAGGCTACCACCGGCAATATTTCCGTCATTATCCAATTGAAAAACCCAAATAAGAGAAGTATCTCTCGTTTCGCCACCTAATACATTTATTGCATAAGGAATTAGTACACCCGCTAATTTATAGTTATTCCTATGCTCCGATTTAATATCAAATTTTTGTCCGACAAAATATGTGAAAGTATTTGTACCAACCATAGGTAAAGTTGTTCCGTTGATAGTAATACCGTAAATTCTTCCGACAGTCATTCTATTCAAATATTTTTTCAATGTATCGGAATTATCGCCAATTGCAGTACTGCTCTCTGTACCGGTAGATATATTATTCTCAAAACCATTAGTTATTTCCGCTCGAATTGAATTGAGAAATTCCTGCGAAGCAGGCTCAATTCTACTGCTGTTGTACATTTGCTTATCTGCGGCATAAGAAAAGGACATAAGACCAAATAAAAGTAACAGAATATATAATTTATTCATAATCACCCCAAAATATTAATAAAAGATTATTTATTTACTATTCAATGACATTCTTCAAAGAATCCTGTTTCATATAGGCTTGAATGGAATTAGTGGAATCCGAGAAGAACGAGAATCTTTTTTGCTTATACGGCAATGCAGGGTCGCTGTATATTTTATTCATCAACTTACCCCAAATAGGTGCGGCGGCTTTACTTGCATATCCATATCCACCTGTAAACGTAATCCTCTGGTCATCAAAGCCAATCCAAACACCCGCTACAAGCTGTGGAGTATATCCTACAAACCAAGCGTCTGTATAATCATTAGTAGTACCCGTCTTGCCGCAGGCATCGACACCTTTAAAGTATTTTCTGACCGTATAGCCCGTACCGTGATTGACTACCCCCTGCAATAGTAAAGTCATTATATGTGAATATTTCTGAGGAATGGCATTGTAGGCTTTAGGACTGCGCCTGTTCTCATAGATAATATTTCCGAAGCGGTCTTCAATGCGTCTCACCGAATAAGGTTGAAGATAAATACCCTCATTAACAAAAGTACCGTAGGCAGAAACCATTTCGTAAGGCGAGACATCACCACCTGCACCGAGGGCAAGCGCCGGAACAGCAGACAGATGCGAGCGTATCCCCATTTTTGCGGCTATTTGAATTACCCTAATCGGTGAAGTCTTTTGTGTGATTATTCGAGCGGCAACAGTATTGATTGAGCGTGCCAAACCTTCAGCTATTGTTACAGTTTCGCCCGGACCGCAACCGCCGGCACCGGAAGGAGACCATACATCGCCGGACGGCAAAGTATATGAATAATGACCACAACCGATTGTATCTGTCGGTTGCATTCCGTCAATCAGGGCGGTTGTATAAACAAATGGTTTGAACGATGAACCGGGTTGTCGCTTGATTTGCGTAACATGATTGAGCGAATATTTTGAACCTCGATTCTCATTCATAAATTTTGGTGAAGCCCCGACCATTGCAAGTATATTCCCGTTTGTCGGGTCAATAACCATTAAGCCGGCTTGTATTGTTGTTACGGCATTCTTCACGGAATCAACAAATTTCTTGCTAGCTCTTAGTTTCCGTTCGACTGATTTTTTATTAGCTTTATCTGCCGAGATATATTCATAATTCGATTGAATCGCTTTCTTTATGAAAATATTTAGCAATTTCTTATGATGACGCCAGGAAAAAGAGCGATTAAAGATTTTCTGATATTTAGTAAGATGCTCTTCAAGTACTTGCTTGGCATATTCCTGTATTCTCGAATTTAGCGTTGTATAAATGAGCAGTCCGTCCCTATATATATCGTAACTCTCCAACGCTTTATTTTGTTTAAGATTTTGCCTAATCATTTCGACAAAATGCGGAGCCAGATATTCCGTACCTTTTGGATTAATAGTGTTTTTCGAGAGCGTAATCGGTTCGTCAAGTGCATTCAGAAGTTCAGAACTGTCAATCCGTCCCTGTTCGTGCATCAATTTCAGCACAAGATTTCTTCTTTCTATTGCACGGTCATAATCCACAAGTCCGTTGTAATGTTCCGGCGCCTTTAGGAGACCAACAAGAAAAGCACATTCGCTCAGAGTAAGTTCGGAAGGCTCTTTATCAAAATATATATTAGCCGCAACTTTAATTCCATAAGTACCACGTCCGAATGAAACAGTATTTGTGTACATTGCAAGAATTTCGTTCTTGGTATATGTTTTTTCGATGGCAACAGCAGTAACGGCTTCACGAATTTTCCTTTTTAGCGTTCCTTCCTGGGTAAAGAAAAGATTGCGGGAAAGTTGCATTGTAATTGTCGAAGCACCTTCTTTTATCCTGCCCGCAAAAATATTTTTGACTGCGGCTTTGAATATACGCATTAGGTGAACGCCCCAATGATTGTAGAACTCTCTATCCTCAGTTGCAATTAATGCCCTGATGAAATAGGACGGAATACTATCGAATGGCAGAGATACTCTCCGAAATTTGTAATAGTGGTCCAACAATTCTCCATCTGCTGAAAAAACCTGTGTTGCATAATCCTGCTTTGGACTCTCCAATTGGGATAATGATGGCAAACCTTCCGACACCGAGTCGTAAGCAAACCAGCCAATCACTAACGATAGAAATAGAAATGAAATAAATAATATAATATAAAATTTCAGTGCTGTCATAGTCTCATTATTATTTTTTCAATATTTTTTGCAATTCTACGCGGCGGCAACGCTTGCGCCACATTTTCTTACTTTCGCCCGTACGTCTCGGTAATAGTTCGCTTTCACCGGCGGACTTACCCACAAGTATTCCCCTCGGCACACCACGCTTTACCAGCTGTCCGATAATAAATTTCACACGATTTAGCCCGAGTTTATAATTGTATTTATCTCTGCCTTGGTCGTCCGTATGTCCGATTAACACAAGTGTATCAACAACATCTTTTGAAATAAGAAGATTTTGTGCCAACAAATCAATTGCTTCTTTCCACATTTGATTTGTCTCTATACCGTTTGTATCAATTGTATATTTGTATGGTCTTTTATATTGGTCCACAGGGAAATTAATTCTCAGTGTAAGAGCCGGTGGTACAAATAAATCCTTCTTAATTTCAACGCGCGGGTCTTCTTTCTCTATACGAGTTTTGAATGAATCAAAAAACATATCTTCCTTCTGAGCAGTTACCTGATAAGTTCTATCTTTTTCGAGGACAACTTCGTAATCACCTTTTTCATCAGCATTGATTTTGAAACTGTCAAAATATTTATCCCCACCTTGCGAAGAAATATCTACTTCGCGTCCTCTATCCAAATAATGTTCACGCTCTATTGTTTCCTTATCGCCATCTAACTGCTTGATAATAACATCAGCATAAGGTACAGGCTCGTGGGTTTCTTCATTATACACGGTACCTTTCAATTTATAGGTTGGTGAGAACTCAATATCAGTAGAAATTTTAGAAATAACTTCCGGCGAATTAATATTAATATTTATATCACGGTCTTGCTTAACTATTTGTTTCATCTTACCCTGCACAAGTCTTCGTCTGTAAATATCAAATCCGCCACGTCTGAACAATATACTATGTATGCCGGCTGATGCCTGATTTGATGAATAGAACAAGATATTCTTAGGGTCTTCCGGACTGGACGGAAATATTTCATCTGCCACTGTATTTAGTGGTGGCTTCAGATTTCTTGCCTTTGAAAAGAACTTAACGGCATTGCGAATTTTATTCATATCCTTACTTGCAACAGCTGTCCAAAAGTCCCGCTTAATGTTTGAAACAAATATGTCATACCCCCCTACTGTCTCGTGTCCGCAAGATGAAAAATATAGTGCTTTGCCGTCTTCTGTCAGGAACGGTGTAATCTCTTCGCAATCTGTATTAATGTTCTCATTAAGTGCCAGCGGTTCGCTCCATTTATTCCCTGCAAGTCGGACACTAAAGAAAATATCCGTGCCATTTTTAATATTTCTGTCCGAAGCAAAGAATACGACATTTCCGTCTTTCGATATTGTGGGGTGCGACTCCCAAGACCAAACGTCTTTATGCACTTTGTCGCCCATATATTTTACATTTTTAATCATATTGCCGTGCAGTACAGCAGTATATAGATTAGAATTGCCAATAAGTTCGGAACTATCCGCCGGGTCCGATGATGCCGCAATAACTACTTTGTTATCTCTTATTGAGATTGCGCCGTTACTACTCTCGAACGGAGTACCAATACCGGATTCGAATACTGCTTTTGTATCTGTAGTAAATTTGGCTATCATCATTGTTTGAATATCTTCATCATCGAAGGTCAGCACAGCACGCGTCCTATCAATAAAAGCCAAGCTCCACTCGTTATCGGAAGTATTCAGCGAATAGACAGGTGAAAAAAGATAGTATTTATCAGCTATTTCGCGATAAGATTTGCTAGTATCCACATCTATACCATGCCATACAAGAGTCCGGCAGTTCTGCGGCGGTGGTGGCGGGCATACTACATTCTTGCCTGGCATTTTCGGAAGTGTGCAACCTGCAATCAATAACGCAATCAAAGCGAGAGACGATATTATTATTTTTCTCATTTCAAATCGAACCATAATATTAAATTAATTTTATTATCAATTTTATAAATATAAGTAAAATTTTGCTCAAATAATAAAAAAAATATCTTTTGTCCCAAATTATTCCTATTACTATTTGAATTAAACGATTTACTGCAATACGGAGACAATACTGCATACTTATATATTTTTTATAGTTTACTTATAATATATTTATAAAAAAATCATAAGTATATCGGCAATCGCTATCGAAGCTATTTTATATGTTTTGCATATTTAATAATATTATTTTTTGTTTATTATTAAAATGTTTTTTAAATTGCTACCATAGCATTCGAGACAAAATACTGCAAAATTAGTAGTAAGATATAAATACGTTTTTTAAGACAATTTGGAGCAAAACAATGAGAAGAATCGTTCAATTATTGCCAATATTATTATTTGGGCTTATTGCCTGCACGTCAGTAAAGACAGACAATAAAGAATTATATATTAATCAAGTTTTTGAAATAGATACTGTTTTAACTCTTGATGGTATTGATGAATCTGAGTCACCTTGCTTTGCGATAGAAAATGATAATTTATATATTTATCCAAATAAATATTTGGTTGATTCAAAGCATAAGCAAATAAATAAAATTATTAAATATGACTTAAAGAACAGGAAATTAAAAGAAATCAGGTTGAATCTACCCGATAGTCTTAAAGATTTGCACTTTAAGAATATTGAAGTATCTAATGATTTCTTCTTTTTAATAGATTGGGACAAAAGATTATCAATTTATGATAGGCACAATAAACATATAATAAATTCAATATCAGTACCACGTCCTTATACATACATCAAATTTGTTGATAACAAGCTATTCCTAATGGAATCAGGTATATATAGTTCAAATAGAAATACCAAGACACGTACACATTTGGGAATTTATAATTTATCAGATAATACTTTGAATAATTATGATATTAAAGATCCTGAAAATTATCAATTTTCTTATTTTTCACCCACTAAATTTGTTGCTATTTCAAAGAAATGTTTTATTGTTTCCGAAATAGACAAATACAAATTGAGATTATATGACTATGACCTAAATAATGTAAATACTATTAGTTATAGACATAAAGATTGGGTTAAAATAGATGAAAGTTTATATAAAGACATTAAGCCTTCAAAAATTAAAAATCATACTGCAAAATATTATATTGATATGTTAAGACCATACTATTTCGATATGTCATTTATTAGAAAGATAAACTTCATTAATGATTCTTTATTATTAATTAATTGGACTATCCCAATAAAAAATATTAAGAAAAAAGAACTATATGATATATGGAAATATAATAAAACGAATAATAAATTCGAACCACTAAAATTAAAATTGACAGATAAAATTCCAAATATGGACAATAAATTTATTGACACAAAAATATTGCCATTTTATAATAATTATATTGTCATGGATAATTATCTAATTGATATTCAACCAATACCAATTTCAATATATCAAGATATAACGTATCAGGAATTACTTGAAAAAATAAATGATTATTTTGTTAATAACAATATGAAATATTCTATCATTATTAGAAAATATAAGGGAATAAAATGAAAATAATTTTATTTATAGGGATATTTATTATTTTTCCTATTTCATTATTGAATGCTCAAAAAAAGTATTTAATTTCTGAATTTTCTTCATTTGAAGTCATCAAGATTACAAAAGATACTATTAGTTTTGAAGAATTATTAAAGGAAAGTTCACTTATAATTTTTTATAATAATTATTCCTGTTTCGACTGTGTGAAAAAAATTATTTCATCAATGAAAAAAGAAAAGATTGATAGTATTTCAATTATTTCTCGAACAGGAAATAGTACAATAAATAGAAGGGAAATGCTCTCATTTATTTCAAAAAAAATAAATGTTAAATCGGTATTTTTTGACTCTCATGATTCTATTGATGACTGGCCACCTGTTGATGTAAAAGGTGGTTTATTTGGTTTCTTTAACATTGTTAAAACACCGGCAATATTGTTGAATGTTGATAGTAATGTTCGTTTCTATTCATTTAAAGAGTTAGAAAAATTTCATTTTAGTTTAACCAAACTATCTGAAGAAAAGCATTAAACCCGAGCAATCGAAGCCGTAATACAATTTGAACAAATCAGAACGTAACAGGCATTCTTATTGCTCTTTTCAAAATATCCAAATAGACGGAGCCGGGGATTTCAATAGCACCGAGCAGTTTTGTGTGTTCGTTTATATATTGCGAATCGAGCAAGACAAAACCCCTGTTAATCAAATGATAACCGAGATAGAAAAAAGCCGCCTTCGAGGCATTGCTGGTTTCCGAAAACATTGACTCACCGAAAAATGCTCCGCCTATGGCGACACCGTACAGTCCGCCGACAAGTTCTCCGTTTCTGTATGTCTCGACTGAATGGGCGTAGCCGAAGTGATGCAGATTAATATAAGAATCAATCAGTTCATCACTTATCCATGTTTCTTCGCGGGCGGCACATTTGCGAATAACAGTCTCGAAATTATTATCAATCTTAAATTCCAGATTTTCACGGCGAATTGTTTGTCTGACAGACTTATGTGGCTTGATTTTGTCAAGAGGAATGATAGCCCGCGGGTCGGCAAAGTGCCAGTAAATCGCACCGTTTCTTTCTTCTGCCATAGGGAAAAAGCCCTCGCGATATGCCGTTAGCAAGACTTGCGGAGGTATAATATTATGCAATATGTGTGAAGAGTCCGTATTCATAGCAGTGAAAAGAGCCGCACAACAAAGCACGACTCTTCCCTAATTATTCAATTATATATTAACTGCTTCGCCATACGCCGCCGCCGATGCTTCCATAATTGCCTCGCTCAATGTCGGGTGTGCGTGAATGGTCTTGAACAAAGTCTGTGCCGTAGCGTCAAGCGAACGTGCCAGTCCGATTTCAGCAATCAGTTCGGTTACATCTGGTCCAATCATATGCGCCCCGAGGATTTCACCATATTTCTCGTCAAAGACAATTTTAACAAAACCCTTTGCTTCGCCTATGCCGTGTGCTTTGCCGCTTGCAGTAAACGGAAATTTGCCGATTTTGACATCGTAGCCCGCATCTTTTGCTTGTGCTTCCGTCATACCTACACTTGCCACTTGCGGGTGGCTGTATGTGCAACCCGGGATATTCTTGTAATCAATTGCCTGCGGTTTGTGTCCTGCGATTTGCTCTGCACAAACGATTGCTTCGGCGGACGCTTTATGAGCCAGCCATGGCGGTCCTGCCACATCGCCGATAGCATAGACTCCTTCGATATTAGTGCGTAGATATTCATCAACTTTGATAAAGCCGCGGTCAAGTTCTATGCCGAGTGTTTCAAGTCCTATGTTCTCAATATTTGCCTGAATACCGATAGCATTCAGAGCCAAATCCGCCGATAAAATTTCCTTAGTGCCGTCTTTTTTCTCAATTTCGACAACTGCCTTTCCGCCGTCTGCTTTTGCGGAAAGTACTTTTGTGTTGAGCATAAGTTTAACACCGGCTTTTTTGTAGTGGCGTTTCAATTCATTCGATACGTCCTTGTCCTCAATAGGAAGTATGCGGTCAAGCATTTCGATAATAGTAACCTTAGCACCGAAAGCATTATAAAAATATGCGAACTCTACACCGATAGCACCTGCACCCATAATAATTATACTTTCCAGTACTTTGGGTTGAAGCATTGCTTCAGTACTTGTTATTACGTTTTTATAATCAACATCAATACCCGGGAACATACGCGGACGTGCGCCGGTTGCGATGATAATATTTTTTGCATTAACGGTATGAGTATTGCCGTCATCATCTTTAACTTCAAGCGTATTTTTCGATTTAATCGAAGCAGTGCCTTTTAGGGATTCAACCTTATATTTTTTGAAAAGGAAGGCAACGCCCTTAGACATTTTACCGGCAACTTCACGGCTGCGTTTTATAACCTGTCCGAAATTCACTTTGTAGTCTGTGATTTCGATACCGAAGTCGGCGGAATGCTTAACAAAATCCATATATTCGGCACTTTTGAGCAGTGCTTTTGTCGGAATACAACCAATATTCAGGCAAACACCGCCGAGTTCGCCTTTCTCAATGCAAATTGTTTTAAGCCCGAGCTGCGAAGCCCTGATAGCCGCTACATAGCCACCGGGACCCGAACCGATAACAGCAACATCACAATCATGATTACTCATATTTACCCCGTAATTTATTGTTTTTCAAATTTCTTATATAGAACTAAAGAAACGAATAGCAAATTTAATTATTCTTTTTTTGGCTTGTAAAAAACTCTGTCTACTGAGAATTTTGCCATTAAAATTCAGAAATGAACGACACTTATAATGTTAAATAATCACTCCGAATAACAACGACTATAAGCAATGGAGGGCAAAAATGATAAACAGACATAACGATTTGGAAATGAAGTGTGTAAAATCCGCCCCGCCGCTCACACTTTGTAGAACATCTATTAATTGCTTAATGAGATTTCTGCGGGTGTAGGAATCTCATTAGTGATTGGGAGAGTCGGCTGTTTACTGCTCTTGAACCCACCCCCATACCCCCTGCAAAAAAGACAAACCACCCAGCCGCTAAAGCGGGGAATTGAATGGTAAAAGACAACTCCCCATTAGAACTGATGGTAAATATTTTAAAGCGTGGCGGCGGTTTTCAGTATTTCGACTGCACAGTCGGTTTTGAGCATTGGAGGGAATGCCTGCTGTTTACCTTCGGTAGTAATAATGGTTATTGTATTCATATCGCCGCCGAATCCGCTGTTTGGTTTAGATGCGGAATTGACGACAATCATATCGCAATTTTTTTTGTGTAGCTTTTTCAAGCCGTTTTCGATTTCGTTTTCGCTTTCGAGGGCAAAACCAATCACTTTTTGTTTGGGAGATTTCGATTTTGATAGTTCGGCAAGAATATCTTTTGTTCGCACAAGTTCGATAGTCATTGAATTACCTATGTTATCCTTTTTGATTTTCCCACTGACCTTTACTTTTGGCGTAAAATCCGCAACTGCGGCAGTCATTATCGCTATATCGCAATCGGGAAAAACCTTGCTCGCCGCTTGAAACATTTCTTCGGCACTCTGCACGTTGATAATGTTTACATTTTCAGGTGGTGGAATATGTACCGGACCGGAAACAAGCGTTACATTCGCACCGAGCATTTCCGCTTCTGCCGCAAGAGCATAGCCCATTTTGCCGGTCGAATGGTTGGAAATGAATCGCACATCATCTATCGGCTCTACGGTTGGACCGGCTGTTATTAGTAATCGTTTGCCGGTAAAAAAATTCTTCGATAATTCATTTTTCATATTCAGGTTCTCATTAATTACAATGCTATTTAATACTATTTGTAATATTGTCCATTAGTACATCAATTTCCGGCAAGCGACCGGGACCAACTATTCCCGAGGACAATTCGCCTTCTGCCGGTGGTATAATAACAACGCCGTCATCAGCCAATTGCTTTATATTTCTCTGTGTCGCTTTGCTGAGCAACATTGTAGAATCCATCGCCGGAGCCACTAATAGGGGTGTTGTTTGCGGCAATGCCGTTGCCAACGTAACAAGTGAGTTGTCGCAAAGCCCGCTTGCCAATTTAGCCAATGTTGCCGCAGTACAGGGAGCAATAATCATTAAATCGGCTTCCTGTGCCAGATGTATATGCCATGCACCACCCTTCTGCACGGACTCGTCGAACATCTCGTTTATTACGGGATTCTGCGACAGATTGCCTAATGTCAGTGAGGTGATAAACTCGCAGGCGGCGGCGCTCATTACTACATTTACTTCGGCTCCGGATTTGCGTAATTCTCTGACTAATAATGCCGATTTGTATGCGGCGATTGAACCTGTAACGCCTACAATTATTTTCTTATTTTCCAAATTATTCATTTCATTTTGCCCGATTATTAATAAAAAACGGATTTAATTGCATTTGCTACTTCCGAGTATTTGACTTGCCTACCCAATATTTCCTCAATTGTCGAACTATGTTTCAAAATATATCTCTTCAATATTTGACGTTCTTTGTCCGATTTTAGGTTAGCAACTTCGGATAATTGTTCGTGTCCTTCGCTAATCAATATTGAGCCGTGTTGCAGCATCACTCCGTTATAATTATGCTGCGCACTACCAACAAGTTTACGTCCT
Organism: uncultured Hyphomicrobiales bacterium; assembly: GCA_964581505.1. GTDB lineage: Bacteria > Bacteroidota > Ignavibacteria > Kapaibacteriales > UBA2268 > CAZOOR01. The sequence goes on along the minus strand of CAZOOR010000007.1, from coordinate 10,289 downwards.
TTGTATTCGATTTCGTAGCGGGCGGCACTTGCAAAGCAAGATACCGATAGAGTTTGATTTTCATAAAATGATTTGAAATCCGGTTGTGATTTCTCGAACTCCAATTCCTTGCACCCAAGCCGCCGAAGTCCGTCAACCAGAAAAGTATGAATTTCGCGATAGCAATCGTGAACGCTCCAGCCGTCCGGGATTTTCAATACTACGCAATAAGTGAGTTCGTGTGCGTGCAGAACGGCACGACCACCTGTCGGACGCCTGACAATATCGAAATCTTTTTTGCGGCAAAGTTCCGGCATAATATCACTTTCCTTTTGGTTCATACCAAGAGAGACTGCCCAAGGCTGCCAGCCGTAGAGCCGCAACATTGGCAGAGATTTGCCAGCCTGCAAATCCATAGCACGGTTATAATCGAATTTCATATTGAATTCACCGTCCCGCTCTCTATGGTCGAGCAACTCAAATTTACCGCCAAATAATTTCTCGTATTTTTTACTTTCGATAATATCAGTCATTACAATACAATATCAATACCAAAAACACAAAAATAACAAACTTATTCTAAACATTTAGTAAAAATACTGATTTGATTTTTTTTACTATATTTCGATATACTAACAAATGAAATCTATACATAACAAACATCATATTTATCTGCAATGAATAATATGTTGGGTAATGTATATAAATGTAAATATATATATTTGTTTCATATTGCTAACTGCTTAATATTAAAGTTGTTAGATATTGTTTCTATTGATATATATACATTGGTGGTGTTATCTGACAAAGTAAATATTTGTAATATAATTTTGTAAATTATGTATTTATTTATATATTGCAACACACGTATTTGACTATTGCAAATAAATATTTTGCCTGTATCATTATATAATATATAGTTGAACGGGCGTTAATAAAAAACGGGCTTATTATGAAAAAGTTTGTTTTATCTTTACGAATTCAATTTTTCACCATCCTTGTAATCACAATGATTTTAATTCCGTCAATGGAATTAGGCAGTTCGGAATCAAAATGGTATATCAACAAGCAAAAGCTGAACGAACGAAACTTTACTTTTGACATGATTTTCGATTCTTTTAATACAGTTATTGATGCTACCGACACTGACGCCATTGACAGTTTTGCCGAACAAATAAGCATTTATATGGTCGATTCAAAAAATTCTGCTCCAAGTAAAATAGGACGTATTTTCAAAAGAGCAGGTATGATTACAGACGGTATTGACAATATTCTTCTTATTGCAAATACCATAGATACTTATACAAAGGTAAGGCTTAGGCCCGACAGCCCTATCAATAGTTTGCGCAAGATACAGCTTTCAATAAATGCGGCTGTAAGGGTCGTAGACCACACAGCTAAATTCTTTGGGCCTATTGGGATAGCATTCACAAAACCATTTACGGGCTTTTTGAAATACTATCAAAAGGGCATGAATGCTGCTATCAACTCGCTCGAAAGACTCGGCGGCAGATTGGGGAAATGGAATAGGGTCGCAATGGACTTGGGCGAGCTGAACACTTTTGCAGGCTATGAAAGCAAAGGCTTCAATCCTTATCTATATCCAGGCGCAAAGGAGTATTCCAAAGCCGCCACAGAGTTCCTGGCCCTGAAAAAACAGCAGGAAAGGATGAAACCTATTATCGCTCTATTGAGAAAATTAGCAGCTAAACTTAAATACCGCCAGAAAATGATGGCAGAATTCGAAGATAAATCTTATCCTGACTGGATAAAAAAAGTATCTGCTGAATTTAATTCCCAGTTAAAATCAGGCGAATACAAAAGCAAGAAATTTGCTGCCCTATATGATGATTTCAGCGAAAACAATATGGGCAAATATAAGAAATACCTAACCAAGGACATGAAGGAACTATACAATAGCGATGCTTCAAAATCTATTGCTTTGGCAAACAGCAAAGCAGAGGAAGCTGCCCAGGCTGGAGCTGCGCTAAAAGAAGCCAATTCGAAATACGCTGAGGCAACTGCTATCCTGAACGCCTGCGAAAAGAATGATATCGATATTGAGGTATTTAGGCAGAATTTAAATGAGACTATGAAAAGCTTGAAAGAATCTGCGAGAGCATTCAATGGCAGCACCATTAGATATATGGAAGCTTACCATTATTTTGCTCTTTGGGACGCTATCGAAAAGCATGAAGTTTATGCTGTCAAGTTAAAATCAGAGAGCATTTTAAAAAGATACAATTCCATATATAAATATACATTGGAACCTGCCAAAATCATCAGAGTAAGCCCCAAAGATGGGATTATCAATCTGCCGGACAAGATTTCAAAGAACTTGAAGAAAAAAATCAAAGTCAAAGTTTTGAACGTTCTGGGAAAACCTTTGAACGGTATTGAATTGACATTTCATACTTACGGGGAGATTATAGCAAAAGAACGCAATATAAAAACAGATAAAAGCGGCGATGCCGAGAGCGAGATGACGATATTCAAGGACATCAAAAACAATCTGGCTAATTCAAAGATCAAAGTATATTGTAATTCTGCCAACAGCTATGTTAAACCGCTTTATTACAGCTTTGTAAAACCTGGCGTCCCGGCAGATATTATGCAAGCTACAGCCCCAGGCGATGCCGGAGCGCCGAGTTCGCTGATGAAAACTCCTTGGGAAATATATGTTGTGGATAAAGATGGTATTATCATCAACAACAAGCCAGTATCTGTTCGCTTTCAAGCCCTTGATGGCGGCAGTGTCAGTATTATCAAAGCCTCGCTGACTCCAAAAGGAAAAGAACCGCTTCCTATAGATGAATGCAAATTATCAGCAAAGGTAAAAGTCGGACCAGAGAACGGCAAAATTTATCATTACCGGGCAACATGGTACAAAGGAGCTAAGTCAATTACAAAAGAAATCGCCGTAAGGGCCGATGAGACATTAAAAGACGACGGTAGGATTATACCTCATTCAATTGCTCTAAATTTTGCAAATACCCCCTTGGCTGCCGACAAGATTACCGCAGATGTCCTGGGATATCCGCGAGAAGTTTCATTCAAAACTACTGTTGTAAGCACAAAAGTCAAGAATCTGAAACATGACCATTTTAAAATGGTAGACAGCATTTATTATAAGACAGTAAAATATACCGACAAAAATGGCAAGGCAAAAACAAAAAAAGAAAAGGTAACTGTAAAAGTGAGCAGGCTAGATTTTACTCACCCTATCAGCCAGATATTGAGAATAGGCAGGTGGGAAGAGGACTTAAAAGCAGATGAATCTCCAAGAGCAAAGATAATAGGCGCAAGAGTTGTATCAATTGATAGCAAAAATAAAAAGATTGAAGCATCCAGTCCCGGTACTTCTCGTCTCATCGCTCAAATAACTGGGATAAAAACTAAAAAGAAGACTCACGACAGCTGCTCGAAGACATTGGTCACAACAGGTATCATTTCTTCAGATACTTCAAAAGTCAGGGTCGTGAGGATAAAAAGAGTAAATTACCATACGATAGACACAAATATTTTTTCGACATGGCTGGCTCCCATGCTTATACTTCATGAACGTTCGGCACATATAATTTTATCGGATAAAAGCTCAAAGAACAAACGGACATTTTATGATGTCATTACAGAAGGGGATAGCCATTATACTCAACGCGACAAAAAAATAGAAGGAGCCGGCAGAGCTGAAATTTATTCCTATATTAAAGATAAAAACGGCAAAAAAAGATTTGCACAACAAACAGGAAAAGTAACTTTAAATATTATAGACAGGAACCTTGCAGTCAACGAACATATTAGAGTCCCACAAGGTGAATTGAAAGAGTTGGTCGTTACCGTAAAAGGTGGGGCCGATATGAGCAATTATTATCTTGATTGGTCTGCTGATACCAGAAGTGCTCACGGCAGCAATAAATCGTTAAAAACAGGAATCTTAAATGCAAAATCAAGATTCAGGAGGATAGGCTCTATGACTTGGGAGTCCCGGAATTATATCTGGGGGCCGGTAGCTGATGAAATTGTTTCTTGGTCAGGAAGTCTCAAGGCAAGCCTATATAAAAATGGAGATAAATCCAATAAGTTAGCTTCTGTCGAATACTATTTAATATCTTTTTCTCCGCCAAGGCTCAATCAGTTAGCTATCAGAACTTCTAGGGGCAAGGAGAACAATTATATTGCCAGAACTGAGATTGACCTTTTCAGCGGAGCGCCGAGGCCATTGCTGAATATCAAGATAATGGGTATTTTCGGCAGGAGCGGACGCTATTCGAAACAAATTGAAGAATTGCTCTTCAGTGATTGGGCCCGCTATTCATTCGATGGAGGGGCTTTTGAGCTGATAACAGATTTCAATACAGGCTCAAATTCTTTTATGTCTGATTCAAAGTTTGTTTTTCAAAGGGGAGTTGCCCATATCTCTTATATCAAAACAAAGGACAGCCGAAATTGCTTGTACCTGAAAATAAACAATTTCAAGAAAATAGGTAGCAGCGAACTAAAAGCCGGAGTTTATTCTTCGGACCTTTTCAAATCTTATAATATGAAGGAAAATGTTGAACCTTTACAAACCCTCTATCCGCTGAAAATTACAACGAATAAGCTGAAAATCGACAAGGCCGAAGAAGACGGTATAAAATATATCGTTTTATCTGTAGAAGGTCCTGCGAACATGGCAGAATATACGGCTGAGTGGACTCTTGAATTTGACGACAGCACAGAAGTCCAAGAACATCAATTCAATATGGCAAAAAAGGGCAATTGGGAATCGAAGATACAAAAATCCCAAGGGCTGCGCTTGGCAAAAGTCATCTTGAAGGACATATACGGCGAAATTGTAGGAAAAGCGAACTATGATGTACAATCAGATGTGGAAATTAAAATTGATGAAGTAGAAAAGGACGGCTCGGCAAGAAACAAAGGCACGATAATATCTTTGAGACGAACTCTTGTGGATATGTTTACTTCTTATGAGAGAGAAAATACCAATGGCTTTATGAAATATGTAAGCGAAAATTTCTCGAATACTGATAACAACGGATACAGTTACAATAAAGATGAATTACTACAATCATTGCTAGATGATTTCAAAAATCTTGATGCCATAGAATTCAGTGTAGATATTAATCCACCTGTCGGAGGTTTTTATTATCCGATAATCGAAGCAAAATGGCAAAGGCGAGCTTTTTTATCTGCTACCGGTCAAGAGTGGATGCTAAAAGACAGGATGTCCGTACTGGCATTTGAATTTGACGAAAAATTAAATCAATACTTTCTGACTTCGATTCAAGGTGACCCGATTTTTGGACTGAGCGGACCTTCCGGAAAAATTGTAATGGATAGAAAGAGCAGGTTAGATGGCTTCAAGGTAGGCAAAAATAATACAATTGACGACGGCAAGCTTGAGTTAAAGAATTTTCATATTGTAGCCTGCAACCCGACAAGCGGAATGCCCGGTAATAAAAATATTACTATGTATATTTATGGAGTTGATTTCGAAGATAATAGTACAATTTATTTTATTCCTAATAACAATATTACTGTCAATAGTCAGCAATATATTTCTAAAGGAATATATAAAATAAATTTCGATATCAAAGAGAACGCAAAAGTTGGCTCATATCATATTTCAATGAGAAAAAAGAATGGAAAAAGAGTTACTTTGATAAATGGATATGAAGTTATTGGTGCCCCCGAAGATATAATTATTGATTTCATAAGTCCAAGTACAGTATCGAAAGCAAATATCGGTAGTTTTGAAGTACATGGTTCCGGTTTTAATATGTTACCGGCATACCCGGAAATGTGGTTCGAGAAAGCCGCCGCCCCTGGTAAAAAAATAGAAGTTATGGAATCTGAGAAGAAAAGCAATAATCTAATAAAATTGTTTATGGAATCCGGTCAGTATAAGGAAATAGGACTTTATCATTTCTATATAAAGGATAAAAACAATCAGATTATTAAAAAAGAAAATGCAGTAAATATTACTCCATAAATTATAAAAGATTATGAGAAAAATATTATTGATAGCAATATTTTTAGTCTTCAATGCAAGACTACATTCACTTGATATGAATTTCGCCGGAGAGAGAATTTCTATTAATACTCACAGTAAACTTGAAATTAATGAAATCCGCAAGAAAAATGCTATATCCGGATATTTTCGTTCGCAGTTGTCCGGTTCGTCCAATAATGGCAAAACAAAAGGTCCTTTTAATGACAGACGCACTTTTTATGATGAAAATGTTCATTATGAAAATATGTTAACACTTAATTATAATCAAGTATTTAATAATTCAGATGATAAATTTAATGCTTCAATAGGTTTGAGGCATTCAGACAGAAGAAACATTCAAGATAATATTGTCGGACTTACCAATATCCGAGTTGATTATCGGCATAAAGATAAAATGAATTTATCTATAGGGGATATCTATGTGCGGCGTTCAAAATATATCTATGCCAGAAGGAGCCGAGGAATGAGTATTGATTATATTTTTGATGCTCTCGGTGGAACAATAACTCCGGTTGCTGGCTTCGGTTTTTATCAAAATTCGCAGTACGGCATGCTCGAACCGCAGTATTCCGCCTTTGTCGGTGCATCATACAATCGTAACTATGAAGACTCTTTTTTAAAAGCGACAAAAGTCAATTTTGATTATGCTAATACTTGGTTTGATAACAAGGATAAGACTGTCGCTAATAAATCAGGAAGCACAGGTGCCGCCGGGCTTGCAATTAAAATGAAAATGCAACATAGTATTAATTTTTCTGCAGAACTTGCCGTTATTGCCAATAAATCCGACAAATCTAAAAGCGGAGACGAAAGCGCTTTCCTAATTGAAGGTAGAAAACGTTTCGATTTTGGGAGTTTTAGGGCAGGATGGGAGGAAGTTTCTCCCGGTTTCATTTCGCTTGCAGCATTGAACAGAAATGATTTTAGAAAAATTTTCGCAGATTTTAATACAAGAATTTCACAATATATTAGTGGAGGTGTCGGCATAAATACTTTTCAGGATAATCTTGACGGAAAAAAGACAATTGAGGCATCAGCAACAAATCCTTTTTTTCATTGTTCGCTCAGATTATTTCCAACAAGTAATTATCACGCATTAATAAAAAATTTGCGATTTACTTCTTATTTGAATTGGGCTTTTAGGAAAACTTCTGATAAATCTTTAGACAGAGTAGTTTCAAATCAAAATTTTTCTGCAAACAGCTATATGGATAACTGGAATTTTGTTTTATCTTATAGAAGGTCTCAATCAGCTGACGATGTAAATCCCCTTGTAAACAGAACAGGTGACAGGATATTGATTTCGATTTCTAATCCGCATTTTTTCGAGAGTATCGCCAAAAATCTTCTTGGTATTAACGATATTAAAGGAGGTTTTAACTGTTCGTGGAATTGGGCAAATGATATGATTGAGATTCAAAAAATATTAAATATGAATAATAATGTTATTTTCAGAATATTTGCCGAGACTAAAGGCTATTCATTTAATGCAGGAATAAATTATTTTTTGAACGGATTAGGTAAAGGACAGAAAAGCTTTGAGAGGACTAATTGGAACATTTCGGCAAAGAAAATATTTCAAGGATTAATTGGTTTAAAAAATTTCAGTATTGGAATAGTTGTCAGAAAATCCTTGTTCATAAATCAAGTGTTTAGTAATTCTTTCAGTTCTATGAATTATTGGTTTCAATTCGGTTCATCATTTTAGTATGAAAAAGCCAAACAATAGTGAAGATGTAAACGAATCTATAAATCTTTTTCCAAACAAATTGAGAATATGTTTACGACAAAGTAAGAGCAGGGTAATGAATTATAGAATATTATATTAGAATAAAAAAAACTAAATCCACATATAGGATAACTACTACTCTTTCCCAAAAGACGAGGAAGTAAAACATCTAAAATCCAAAACCGCAACTATTCTATAAATTTCATTGAATACAAAACAAACTACTACATCTAAATACCTACTTTAAATGTTCCGTATTGTTTTCAATATTTTATCTAATCTTTTTACTTGTGAATTTTTATCACATTCGGGTTTGCGTTGCTCAATTATTGTTTGATAAATTTCTTTATTCTGTTTTGTTATTGATATTATAGATTTTTCCAAATACTGAGGCAACTGTTTAATCGGGCATTTCCATAGTTGTTCAATCAGAAGCGGTTCAGTAATATTAATATATTCACTATGTTTATTCAATTTTGCTAAAATTCCAACACCACAGTCGATTGTAATTACCGAACCTTTATTTACAGTTTTCATAATCAATTCCAATGAAGCAAATATTTCCTTATATTTCAAATCAGTAATTGTTAATAAGGCTATCATACCACTCCAAACCATACGATTGTTCTTACTAGTCAATAAGTCAAGGAAATTCAAATAATATTCTTCTATCATTTCAGGTTTAATATAAGCAGTTTCATATAGTGTTTTTATACAATCACCCTGAATTTTTTTGTCTTCATTATTTAAATTATCTACCAGGTCTTTAATTGCCTTATGATTTTCTGTTTCTGCAATTTCCTTTGCCAAGGCAATATTTGCTTCATTACCTCTTTGACCAAGTGATGATGATAAAAATTTAATAATACTCATAACTATTGTTTTGCTTTAAAGAATACCGAAGTAATCAATTCAATTAAAAATCCATATATTATTCCCATTACGACTGTCGAAATGAACAACATTTTATGACTAAATTCAGGGTTTTCAGGTCCTAACATTGCACCAAATGCAGCCGGCAAACTAAATATCAATCCCATAATAATCCCGTGCAATGCCCAATGTTTAAATGAAAAACGGCTAATTCCAATACCAAAACCAATAAGTGTTCTGCCTAAAATAATGTTAATAGCCAAAATCATTGATATTCCATTTTGTCCACTAGATGCCATACCGAAACATACAAATCCGAATACAACACCAAGAAATGTTGCAATGAGTAATCTTTTTGTTTTCATAATACCATCTTCTTTGTTAATAATTAATTTATTAAATAGCAATTGCTTGTATAAATGTATTCCACCCAATAATCTTGATTTTTACAGATTAAACTACTTTTTCACTTCCATTTAAGATACGCCTCTCAATTTAAAATATTTTATTTGTAACCAGAATATTCATACCGAGAGAGACTGCCCAAGGCTGCCAGCCGTAGAGCCGCAACATTGGCAGAGATTTACCAGCCTACAAATCCATAGCACGGTTATAATCGAATTTCATATTGAATTCACCGTCCCGCTTTCCGTGGTCGAGCAACTCAAATTTACCGCCAAATAATTTCTCGAATTTTTTCTTTCGATAATATTAGTCATTACAATACAATATCAATACCAAAAACACAAAAATAACAAACTTATTCTAAACATTTAGTGAAAATACTGATTTGATTTTTTTTACGATGTTATATCTTGACATGGTAAAATATATATTTGCATTGTCATCTGATTATCATTTGAAAAATCATATAAAAGCAAGAATATTTTAATATATACCCATAATCTTTTAAACAATAGAAAAAAAATAGTATTTTTGCAGTATGCTTGAAATGAATAGAATATATAATGAAAATTGTATTGATACAATGGAGAATATATCCCCCGAAAGTGTTGATATGGTTTTAACTTCACCACCTTATGATGATTTACGTAATTATAACGGGTATGAATTACCTTTGGAAAGAATAATCAAAGGATTATACAGAGTGTTGAAAAAAGGTGCCGTTGTAATATGGGTTGTTGGTGATAAAACAGAGAACGGAAGCGAGACAGGTACAAGTTTTCGCCAAGCTCTTCAATTTAAAGAGTTAGGGTTTAATATTCACGACACAATGCTCTATTATAAGAATAATCCGATGCCAACAAGTGGCAAACGTTATCATCAGCATTTTGAATATATGTTTGCTTTTTCAAAAGGAATACCAAAAACCTTTAATCCTATTACAGAACCAACCAAATATAACGGTTTGGCGAATATGAAAAATAGAGGTAAAGAAGGTTCATTGAATTATAAAAAAGTGGAGCGAACAAAAGAGAAGAAAGTCGGTAATGTATTTTTTTACTCTGTTGGTGGGGGAATTTCGACAAAAGATAAAATTGCATATCAACACCCTGCTATCTTCCCCGAGAAATTGGCATATGACCAAATTAGGACTTGGTCAAACGAAGGGGATTTGGTTTATGACCCGTTTATGGGTAGCGGTACTACTGCCAAAATAGCACATATATTAAAAAGGAAATGGATTGGTTCCGAAATTTCAAATGAGTACACTGAAATTGCAAGGGAACGACT
>CAZOOR010000006.1:0-75263 GCA_964581505.1 uncultured Hyphomicrobiales bacterium | reverse complement strand
CCCGCATTACGTATAGCCTTTGTTAGCATTTGTTTTAATTCTTTTGATGTCGGTACTTTTCCTTTTAATTTCTCTGGTAATCTATGAGTCAATTTGTATTCTGATACGCCTATTGGTTTATTGCTTGACCTCAAAGCGTATTCAACTTCAATGTTGTCTTTTATTGGACATAGAATAATTCCGATTGAAGGATTATCATCTGGTTGTTTTTCTTGTTCATCAAGTAGTTCAAGATAGAAATTCATTTTCCCGGCAAATTCGGGTTCAAATTCAACGGTTTTTAATTCAATGGCAACTAAGCATTTCAATATTCGGTGGTAGAATAATAAGTCAATAGCATATTCTTTATGGTTAAGTTTTAATCTGTATTGGTTTCCAATAAAACTAAAACCATATCCGAGTTCTAAAAGTAAGTCTCTGATATTTTCAATAAGCCTGTTTTCCAGTTCTTTTTCCAATACTGGTTTTGTAATCCCGAGAAAGTCAAGATTATATTCACTCTTTAATGCCTCATTTGCTTGCTCTGATAGATGAACGGGAAGGGCTTTTTTAAAATTACTCATTTTCTTATCTATCAGATGATGTTGAAAAGCATTTGCTTTAATCTGATTAAGTAGTACAGCACGGCTCCACCCTAATTGGTCAGTTGCTTGTAAATAATATTTTCTTTCTTTTTTACTTTTTAATTGATGAATAATCAACATGTTCTGTCCCCAAGGTATTTTCATTGCCAATTCTAACAATTCTGGTTCATTTTCATATTCAAGATAGAATTGTCTCATTCTCCATAGATTTTGTGGTGAATATCCTTTCACACCATCTATTTGTTTATTAATATCTTTCGATAAGGTGTCAACAATTGATTCTCCCCATTGATTTCTTTCTTGGTTTTCAACAATGATTCTGCCTATTTCAAAATTCTGACCAATATGGTATTTATTCAAGGATTTAAATGCATTATACCTTGCTGAATTAATCGTGTCGATTATTTCTTTGAAGAAATTATTATATGCTGATATTTTATTCATATTCAAATTTACTCAAATTCTCTCGCAACTGTGAGAGAAATCAAAATTATTTTATTCTCTCACAACTGTGATAGAATTGAAATAGTGTTTTTTTTCAAATAAATGCTAACGGTCTCGCATATGCACAGTGGCGGTACTTTCCGCACTGCTGTTTATTATTGTTATGTCCGCTAATTTATTCATAATCATTTCATTTATTACACCTTACCCGCCATTGTGTATATGCTGTGTTAGCGGGTCGTATTTCATTTAATCTTTTTTACTATTTCATAATTATCTCTATTTCGCCATATTTCTAATGCTATTTCAATATATTTATCGATGTTATTAATAAAATCTGTCCATTTCACAGAATAAATATAACTTGAATAGCCTTCATAGATAGTATGCCCATTGCATTCTCTTGTTTTAGGATTTTTAATATTAAACATATTCTCCCTTAAAATTTGAAATAAAAAATCGGTGTGTAAAGTTCTGCTATTACATTGTGTATTTTCTGTAATAAAATATTCATAAGAACCATTTTCATCCGGTAAAACAACCGCCAATAATGCATTGGTTTTGCTTCTTTGCTCTTGGCGTGATTGTTCTCTTAAAGAATATGAAACCTCCCAAGGTATCCATTGTTTTTTTTCTGGAACTCCATTTTCTTTCATTCCTTTTGAAATCAACACAATAGTGACTGTGCTATCAAAAATTTTATCACCAATTTTAGATGCAATAGTTGTATCTGCTAAATCACTCATATCTTCGTTATCACGCTCACCTTTATTGATATGATCGCTTTCGTCTATTTCATCTTGTATTTCATCTACATAATCACGCACAGTCGTCTTTTCCCAAATTGGGGTTCTATCTAAGGTTTGAACTAATTCATCAGAATATTTGTATGAAATAAAAATTTTCTTACCCATATTTAATCCTTTTTATCGTATTATACCATATATAAAAATTCCAATTAAAATTAAAGCAGTGATGCCATAAAACGGAAAAAGTGTTTTAGAAAACATAATACAAAATATATTATTAACTTCTTTTTCAAACCGTTTGTAATTAAGTGAATACATATGGTCATCTGTTTTCATCCTATTTTTGATAACCCAATCATAAAGTTTTCTATAACATCTTTCTTTGTGCAAAAAGAATGCATCTAAATACCAAAAAACAATTAATGGCAAAATCAATATAAGTGATAAGTATTCAATGTTATTAGTTAAAAGAGTATCTTTTGTTAATGCTAATACTGCAACAAGAATTGTTACCAACCAGCCTTTTAACATAAATGAATTATGAGCCATTCGATTGATAACACTTTGAATTAAGTCTATTTCTTTATGTAAAATTTCTTCCTTTGTCATAGCGTTATCCTTTTAATTTCTTAACCATTTTTCCAATTCAATTTCTTTTCCATTTGGGAAAACAACTACAAAATGTGTATTATAATTAGTTTTTTTATCAATGTATGGGTATATCTGCAAATATTCTGAACCATTATATTGTCCATAATCTTTTTTTACAGGTAAAACAGCAATTTTATCAATATATTTATGAGCATCTCCCAAGCCTAACTCCCAATTACACCATTTTGATGCTATTGCACCGTCAGTTGCTAAAAGAATGAATTTATCATTCTCTTCAATTTTGCTTTTTATTCTAGCAGCAGTTTTACCACTCGTATATTTTGGCATTTCTTCATCCATCCAATCAACATACACATCAACACCAAATTGTTTTAAAAAACTAATAGCCGCTTCTAATTCATCAGTTTCAGTGTGCTTGTGGGATAGAAATATGGTAACTTTATTATACTTGCTTTCTCTACTGAAAGTTTTAAGACTTTCAGTTATTCTTGTGTAAGTTTTCTTTGCCTTACTATAACTTAATAGTTCTGATTTTGTTAAAATATCCATTTTTTTCCTATTTGGTTTTTAATTCATATGCCCGCTAACGGCCAAGTGTATGAGCAGTGGCGGGTTTTTCCGCACTAACTTTTATTATTTCACTGTTGTTTATTTTATTCATATTTGTTCATTTTTAGCACTTTGCCCGCCATTGCTTATACACAATGTTAGGTGTTGTATTTTCTGTTTATATTGGTTTCATTTTAAAAGGTTAACAAGGGTAATAATATATTCCTGCTTCTCCCTTTGTTGCAACTTTAAATTTAGGCTCTTTTAATGCTTTTGTGATTATTTCTTTTTTCATTGGAATATGAAGAGTAGGCACACTATCCATAGAGTTTCTAAATATTGGCAACTTATCCCAAAGATCTTTTATTTTTTTCTTAATTGTTCCAGATGAACAATTTATAATATTACTTATACTATTGTATTCAGGGTAAATAACAATAACAGGAAGTCCTTTTATATTAATCCCATAATCTATTTCTTCCCTTAATGCTCTTGAACTTTTAGTTATCGAACTTAAAAACAAGATAATATTTTTTGATGCACTTAATCTTGCTCTTAATCTTGGTTTTAAAGTAGTTTCCCAATCACTTCCATCTCTAACATTATAATTTTTCATATGAGAGTCAATAAATGGGAAGGACGAATCTTTGCCTTTCCACATTCTCAATGTGTTATAATACACAAAATCCTTTGCTATGTTAGCTCCTAAATTTGTTTCTTTAAAAGGTTCTTTTACATAGAAAGTACTGTAATTTCCCGTTCTGTTTGCCATAATAGTCTCCTTTAAAATTTTGATTTTATTTCAAATAAATTAATTTCATTTTTTACACTTTCGTGTAATATTATATTTATTGCTGTATTATAAGCATTATCTAAATCTGATAGTTTTATTGAAGTGAGAATAATATTTAAATAATCTTGAAGTTTCAAGTTGTTTCCAATTCTAGAAATTCCAGAACCAAGTAATGGAATATTAATATCTCGTTGAGCGTATATTTTATTCAACTCTTTCCATAATTTGTCTAAACATAGTAAATATTCGATTTTTGAAAGGTATGCTTTATTTTTAGAATCAAAGTGAGTGAATGCTGTTAAAAGATATTCATTCTCAATTTCAATCGTTGTTCCTAATTCATATTTTTTCTTTTTCCCTAATGCTCTTGCATTATTAGTTGTAAATGGCTTATCAGATAACGCTGTTTCTATTTGAGTATCAAGTTCATTAACATTAGAATAATACTTTTTAATAAATTTACCATTCAATGTTTTCTCTGCAATAATTTTATTATCAACAACAGTGTCGAAATATTCATTAAAAGGAATTACTTTAAGACCTTGTGCTTCAAATATGTCTCCATAGAAAATGTTTATGAGTAAGCCATTAATTTTTAATTTAATTCGATCTAAATGGTTTGCCATATATAGCAAGTAAAGAAAAACAAGAATTAAAAATATTAAAAAAATTATCCCAGAACATAATTTATACTTATCATCAATTGTAACAAATATTGTAACAAAACTTGTTATAACTCCAATTATTCCTAAAACAGTAAAATACTGTTTCCATAGTGTTTTATTTAATAATGTTACTTTCATATTGCTTCTCTCATATAACACCTAACACCTGTATAAACGCAATATAATAAATTTTTCGCATATAATTTACATATATCAGTTTATCCAACTATGTTTGTATTGCAAATAAGATATATATATGTAATTGAGTATATCTAACAAAAATGAAGTTATTAAATGATTTTTTAATATCTGTTTGGTCATGCACCGCTCACCTATACGCCCACTTGCCCTTTGGGAAAGGGCTGGTTATTCTACCTTTTGTCTTTTTTTCTCGCACTACTGTCATTCCTGCGGCAGCAGGAATAATAATAACACGTTCGACAATCTGTGAGCGGCGGGGTATTCGGCTGTTCCACCCTCGTCCTTTGGGAGAGGGCTGTGGTGTGTGTCGGCTGTTTGTCTTTTGAGCGTATCTCGGCTATTTCAAACCGCACCTTAAAAGATGCGGTTGAAATATATATGCTATCTATTAATTCTTAGAATTAATGAGCAAGAGAATGTTTCAAGGACATATAACCGACTGTACCGAAGCCGAGCAAGAATAAAAGTTGGAACGGTATAGCGGCAATTTCCAGATAATAAACGGAAATAGCTATCCCCACAACATAATAAAAAGCTAAGAACAATTCGACAAATACAGTCCAACTGAGTTTCTTTTGAACATATTTTTTATTCGTCCACTTGTCCTTTTCATTTTCAATGTTGTATTTCGGAGTTCTTGTAAATCCTGTTTTCTTGTTTATTAATGCTTCGAAAACCGCTTTGCTGTTATTCACTGCAAAGCCCATACTACCGGCAAGAAAAACCGGAAATAAAAGCAATCGCTTTCGCCAATCCAAATGTATGGCTCTCTGTGCAAACATATAGAACATAAAAGTAGAAATCGAAGCTAAAACAAATACCGACATTAAAGTATAATAATTATCATAGCCGCCGATAGTGTTCTTAATGACAACAAGCGGAATATTAAGAACTGCAACGAGAATAATAAACGGAAATACTATATTGCTTGTAAGATGAATAAAGCTTTCGAGTTTTATCTTCAATGGCAATTTCGAGCGAAATACCATTGGTAAAATCTTTTTGGCTGTTTCCACAGCGCCTTTTGTCCATCTGAATTGCTGAGATTTCAAAGCATTGATGTCTGCCGGTAATTCAGCCGGCGAAGTAACATCATTAAGAAAGACAAACTTCCACCCCTTTAGTTGCGCCCTATAGCTAAGGTCTAAATCCTCTGTTAAAGTATCTGCATGCCAATTGCCTGCATCAATAATAGTTTCCTTACGCCACACACCGGCAGTACCGTTGAAGTTGATAAAGAAACCTGCTTTATTGCGTACCTGTTGCTCAATTACGAAATGTCCGTCGAGTGCCAGAGCGGCGGCACGCGTAATAAATGAGTATTCTTCATTCAGATGTTCCCAGCGAGTTTGCACCATACCGATTTTTTTGTTTATAAAATATGGTATGGTCTTTATTAGGAAATCGCTGTTAGGTACAAAATCCGCATCGAATATACCGACAAATTCACCTTTGGCTCTTTCAAGTCCTTCCTTCAAAGCACCAGCCTTATATCCATCTCTATTTGTCCGATGAATATAATCAATATCGTATCCCTTAGCCTTGTACTCATCAACAAGTTTGGAAGCAATGATTGTCGATTCATCGGTCGAATCGTCCAGCACTTGGATTTGCAATTTATCCTTTGGATATTCAATATTGCAAACAGCTTTGATTAGGCGTTCAATGACGTACATTTCATTGTACATAGGTAATTGAATCGTAACCATAGGATACTCACCCTCAATTTTCAAATCAGGTGTTTTGATATGCTGGGTCTTGCGATAATAGTAGAGCATCACCAGACCGTGAATACCAAACGAGAATAAAATTGTAAGCGATACAAAGTAAATAATAAGTAAAAAATCTTCCATTTATTCGAATACTACCCCTTAATTAAATAATATTTTCAAATTTACCAACCCGAAACGACAGCTAATAAAATATCATCGGATATTTTTTCCAGTGCAGAGGAAACGGCTTCTTCGCGTCCGGCAACTGCATTGCTGATTTCGTAAACCCCGTAATTCGAGAATGATTTCTTCCAAATAGACTTTTTCTTAACCGCATCATAATATTCCACGCTACAAGATAAAGTCATCTTTCTTTCTTTTTCCAACTCGCCCGGACTAATCACAGTCGCTTCATCACGTATCGAAGCAATGACAACATTAAGCCGCGCATTACCCCTTCGTTCCACTAATGCAAAGGAATTATCATTCTTAAATTTATCAAAGAGCAACATAGACAATTTGTCTTTATATTTCGGATTGCCATACCCGCTGTTATCACTCACAGCCGCAATTTGCAATGTTTTCAAATGCTCAGGTACAGAACTACCCGTAAATGAATAACATCCTGCCAATTGCATCAGTATGACTATATAAATTAGAAAAAGAATTTTAGATATAATATTATTAATTGATGAATTGTTTTTCATTTTTCACCTTAATATATTGTATTTTTATTTAAAAACGGGTTATTATTTCGCTCAAATCCAATTGTAGTTGGTTCGCCATGACCACAATAGACATCGGTTTGAGCAGGCAATACCAGCAATTTATTTCTAATGGAATGATTGAGCAAATCCCAATTACCACCCGGCAAATCTACCCTACCTACACTCATATTGAAAAGAGTATCACCTGTGAAGACAATATTCTCAGATGGGAAATAGATGCAAATACCTCCCTCGGTATGTCCGGGTGTATGTATAATTTCGCAATGTAATGTGCCGAAATCCAAATTTTCCCCGTCTTCCAAATATTGAGATGCCTTAAATGCTTCGAGCATAATAGGTAATTTCCAAACGGTATATTTATTCGGTTCGAGCAGACGATACTCGTCTGCCTTATGAATAAATATCGGGGAATGAATATTTTCGGCAAGAGACGGCGCCTCGGCTGAATGGTCCCAGTGGGAATGAGTAAGTATTATTGCTTTCGCGTTTAATTTTAGTTCCTTAATTTTACTACTAATAGTAGTGGCGCTTTCGAGTGGTACATCAATAATAATGGCATCTGCACTTAACTCATCATAGACGATATAAGCCATGGTTTGAACGGGTCCAGCCTCTATGGAGAATATTTTCATCAACTAACTTAATACGGCAATTATTAATGAACAGCAAATTTATCTATTTTTTACTAATAATAAAAATATATTAATCCGAAAATTGATAGTTCACTTTCGTATTATTATTAAGCGGATTGTTTATTTTTTCACAGTATGCTCTTTGGAACACAAACAATTTTAATAATTAGAAACGTTAATAATATAGATTAAATTAATATTTGAAAATGCAGATAAAAACAGATAAATATAAACTATATGCAGTGGCAGGTTTTGTCGCATTTTTTGCATTTATTTTTTTTGCCGATAGCCAAGCCGGCTCCGATGACTTGTATAAGAATGCAAAATTCAGACAAGTCAGGAATAAGGCTTTCGGTTTCGGAGAAAAATTAGTTTATGACGTACAGTATGGTTTTATCAAAGCCGGCGAAGGTACAATGCAAATAATGAAGAAGCCGCTGAATATTAAGGGCAGACAGGCTTATGACCTTAGATTTTCGGTGAAGTCAGCCGCAAGTCTTGATTTGTTCTACCATGTTAGGGATAGATATAGGTCTGCCATTGACGTCAAAGGTATTTTCCCGTGGATATTCGAGCAGAAAATTCGGGAAGGTGGATATAGGCATTATTTCAAGGCTTTCTTTGACCAACTGGGGCATAAGGCTTATGCAAACAAAAAGAAATACAAAGTTCCGGAATATGTCAATGATGTTCTTTCCGCTTTCTATTATGTTCGCACACTTGACTTGGCGTCAATGAAACCCGGACATTTGATTCATCTTAAAAATTTCTGGAAAGACTCTACATATACATTAAGTGTCAGAATACATAAGAGAAAAATTGTTGAAGTTCCATCGGGCAAATTCAGATGTATCGTTGTCGAGCCGGTAGATATGCAGGGCGGTCTATTCCGCAATATCGGAAATATTTATATTTATTTAACTGATGATGAGGTAAAAATGCCCGTCAAAGTTGCTACAAAAATTCTAATCGGAGAAGTATCTGCGCAGCTAACACATTACAGTGGGATTAAAGGTACATTAAAAGCCAAACTTAAATAATATATAATTGGAATGAAGTATGAAAAAATATCTTATTATAATAGTTGTTCTATTTAGTTTTTTAAGGCTTTACGCCGACTATGACAAATTCTCGTTGTTCGATGCCATGAAGGACAAATACGGCTCTCTGAAATCCGTATCGGCAATGATATATAATAAGGCTGATAAAGTCAAAGCCGGTATGATTGCCCAAAGGGGAAATAAATATAAAATCGAGACAAAAAATCTCAGATTGGTTTCGGACGGTAAAACAATATGGAATTACAAGGTAGCTGACAAAAAAGTGATTATCAGTAGTGTGGATTCTTATGATTCAAATCAAAGTCTTGATTATATTTTCTTTTCTTTTTTGACGGATTTTGAGCCTGTTTCATTACAAACAAATAAAGGTAATTATGTCCTGAAACTAGCATTTAGTAAGAAAATGAACACTACTATTGATACACTCGTATTAAATATTGATAAAAAAACATTATCTATTAAAGCTATTCAAATGAAGTCAGCATATTCAATGCAAACTTGGGAAATTCATAAATTAGTATTAAATCCGAAGATAAAGAAAAGAACATTTAAATTTAAAATTCCTAAAGGTACGGAAGTAATAGATTTAAGGTAATTTTTTATTCATTATTTGACGCACTTTTTCCAAGTCATTCTTTGTATCAACGCCAAAGAGTGGGATTTCCGTTTTCATACAAATATATTTAGCACCGTTCTGTAAGAGCCGAAGCTGTTCGAGCTTTTCCATAATCTCCAATTCCGATTGCGGCAATTCGCCAAAACGTAATAATGCTTGATGGGCGTAACAATATATACCAATATGTTTCCAAAACTGCCCGATGGAAAGCCTGTCCTCAGGTCTTGCATCTCTCGGGTAGGGAAGCAAGGAACGAGAAAAATACAATGCACTATCATCATTTCGGAGGACTACTTTAACGGTCGAAACATCTACCAATTCATCAATATTATCAATCTCACTAATTACAGTTCCTACATCAGCATCGGATTCAATTGTTTTGCGAAGAAGTTCATCAATTAGTTTTCCTGTGATAAACGGTTCGTCCCCTTGAATATTAACAATATAGTCATAATGTTCGTTTAGGGAATTTAAGGCATAAATAATTCTATCGGAACCACTATTAATATTCTTCGGTGTCATAATACACTCTGCACCGAACTCCTTGCAGGCATATTCAATTCTATCATCATCAGTAGCAATGATAACTCTTTCCAACAATTGCGAGGCGGAAGCGGCTTTCCAGACGTAGTAAATAAGCGGTTTGCCGTTTATATCAGCCAAAGGCTTACCGGGGAGACGTGTTGAGTCATATCTGGCAGGGATTATACCTATTGCTGATTTTCCTATCATATTGCTACCTAAAAGGCGTCCATACAAAACTTGCAAATGGAGTGATAAACGGCTGAGTGAAAAACGCAAATCCGAAATCGGCGGCAAAGCTTGTGTTGCACATACGAAGTCCGAGCATTATCAGGGTATTCGCAGAATGTGTAACATCAATATTCCATATTTCACCAATTACATGCAGGTCGTTCCTATTCGGAAATTTGCTGTCGAAGCCCAAGCCCAGACCGAAAGCCCCATTGGGATAAGTAAGTTGGTAGTCGTATTGATTAAAATGAATATCGTAGTAATTCAAAGCGCCTGCTTTATAAATTACATTTGTTGTAATAAGTGTTCGCCCGAAATCAACTGTTGTATTGAAATATAAATGCCAGAGCTTATTATTATGATTGATGAATGCAAGATTAGAGCCAAGTGCGAAAGAAAGTGAACGAGCATTCTTAGTAAATGCCATTTTGTAAAGAGAAATCTTGGCATCAATATTTGATATTTGTTGGCTTGATGCAATAGTAGGAAGCATTGTCCTTCCGGCAGTGAGCGAGAAATAATCGCTAATACCAAGACCCATTTGAAAAAATAGAACTTCAAAGGAGCCGAGATAATGATTGGAAGATATTGGTTCGGCAGTCGGCATTAGGAATATTCGGTTGGCATGCTTGTATTCTTTGACTTTTAGTAAAATATCAAATATCTGGTCATCATAAATAACGGCATTACCAATTTCCGTTTTAATTTTTATTCCTCTGCTACCTTCCTCGGTGAATATTTTTGTAATAACGCCTGTTATCATATCGCCGTTATTTAATTTCACCGAATAAACAGTTTGTTCATCTGCTTCGAAATCCTTTAAATCATATACTGCACTTGCTATCTGCGTAATAAGTAGAAAGAGTAATAATACAAATATATATCTTCTGTTTCTCATAAAAATCACACGAAAAAATTATGGTTTACGCTCTGAAAATGCCAACTGTCCGCACGCCGCATCAATATCAAAACCGCTTGAAGTACGAACAAAAGCATTAGCACCTTCATTGCGCAGTCGGCGGACAAAATCCTCAATTTCACTTATTGTGGCGGCTTTCAAGCCCGACACATCAGTCTCGATAAAACTAATATCGTGATAAGGAATAATATTTATTTTGGACGGGATACTGCGAACAAATTTAGCAAGACGTTTCATATCATCATCACTATCGTTCAAACCCTTGAATAAGATATATTCATAAGTAATGGGTAATTTTGTTTTACGATAATAATCCTCAATAACTTGACGCAGGGATTCGATATTCCATTTAGTATTAACGGGTATTAATTTATCCCGCAAACCATTAGTTGTAGAATGCAATGAGATAGCAAGTTTCACGGGCTTTGGCAGATGCTCCAGAAGTATTTTGATTTTAGGTACTATACCGGCAGTAGAAACAGTGATTTTCTTGCTACTGACAATTGGATTAATATCATTTGTTAGTATCTCAATTGCTTTTACAACATTATCAAAGTTTTGCAGAGGTTCGCCCATACCCATAAATACCACATTTGTAACTTTCAATCCGGTGTCAGCTTCCACATTCAGCACTTGGTCAACAATTTCCGCCGCAGTTAAGTTGCGAGTTAATTTCAGTTTACCGGTAGCACAGAACATACAATTAATACCGCAGCCGACTTGGGAAGAAACACAGAGTGTCAGACGCTTTATGGTTTCGTCATCTTCATTATTGTCATAGCTTGGAATTAAGACCGATTCAATAGAATTTCCACCGACAAGATTGAACAAATACTTAACTGTGCCGTCCGAAGACTTTCGGGTAATGAAATCCTTTATCGAATTAATAATAAATTCTTTTTTCAGACGAGTCTTGAGCTTTTTCGGAATTAGCTTGAACGCTGTAAAAGTCTCAGCCCTCTGTGCATAAAGTTCTCTGAAAATTTGCTCGGCACGATACTTGGGTTCGCCCCATTTTTCCATCAGGGTTTGCAAATCTACGAGAGATAAATTCTTAATGCAGTCTTTTTCTATTTTATTTTTATCAGACAATTTATACAATGAAATTAATTAATTTATCTTGAACAAAAATAATTTTTCTAATTTGTTTGTCGCCAATGTGTCTCTGCACATTTTCATCACTAAGAGCGGCTTTCTGTACTTCGTCTTGGCTCGCTCCTGCCGCAAGCGAAAGCTTCGCGCGTATTTTGCTACGCACTTGAACTACAACTTCAATCTCTTTTTTTACGATTTTAGATTCGTCATAATTCGGAAATTCTTGCAAAACAATCGAATCGTTATGCCCCAAAATACGCCACAATTCCTCGCCAAGATGTGGAGCAAAAGGAGACAAACATAAAACGAATTTCTCAATAGCTTCTTTTGGTTTGATTTCATACTTGGAAAACTCGTTGATGAAAATCATCATCTGGGATACCGATGTATTGAAATGCAAATGCTCAATATCTTCATCGATTTTCTTTATTGTGCTATGCAAAACAAATTCCTGCTCAGGATTTAGCGGCACATTGCCTATAGATTGCGACAAACTGCCGTCTTCATTAACAATCATTCGCCACACTTTGTTTAGAAATCTGTGAACTCCCTCAATACCTGTCTTTTTCCAAGGTTTAGAATCTTGCAAAGGACCCATAAACATCTCGAATAAGCGGAGAGAATCGGCACCGAACTCGGCAACAACATCATCGGGATTAATCACATTTCCGAGTGATTTCGACATTTTTCTTCCGTCTTCACCCATTATCAAGCCCTGATGAAAAAGTTTTTTAAACGGTTCCGGTGTGGAAACATAAGAATAATCATACAGCACTTTGTGCCAAAACCTTGCATAGAGCAAATGCAAAACGGCATGTTCGGCACCACCGACATATAAATCGACTCCACCATTATCCATCCAATACTTCTCTTTATCCGGTTCGCAGAAAAAATCATCATTATGCGGGTCTATATACCTCAAATAATACCAACAGGAACCCGCCCACTGCGGCATTGTATTTGTTTCAAATCTTGCCTTTTGCTTGGTCTTCGGGTCGGTAAAGTTTACCCATTCATCAATTTTTGCCAATGGAGACTCACCCGTGCCTGCCGGTTGAAAATCCACTACATCGGAAGGCAATTCCAGAGGTAATTCCTCGAAATCCAAATTACGGCGGCTACCGTCCTCAAAGAACATAATCGGAATTGGTTCGCCCCAATATCGCTGACGTGAAAACAGCCAATCACGCAATTTGAATTGTACACGTCCTTTGCCTATTCCCTTATTTTCCAACCAATCAATAGTCGTTTTCATTGCTTCATCAGTCGTCAATCCGTTTATAGTAAACTCCTCATTTGCGGAATTAACACCGACACCTTGTTGTGTCAATGCTTCTTTTTGAATATCAATTTCTTTTCCGTCAGCAGGAGCAACAACCTGAATAATCGGCAAATCGAAAGCAGTAGCAAATTCGTGGTCGCGTTCATCATGCCCGGGTACCGCCATAATAGCACCGGTTCCATAATGAGCCAGAACGTAGTCTGCAATCCATACGGGAATTTCTTTACCGGTTGCCGGATTGACTGCATAAGCACCTGTAAAAACGCCCGACTTCTCTTTACTCAATTCGGTTCTTTCCAAATCACTCTTCAATGCCGCTTTTTGAGTATATTCCTCAACTTCTTTACTAAACTCGGTACTTGTGATTTCACCAACTAATTGATGTTCGGGGGCAAGTACCATATAGCTTGCACCGAAAATAGTATCCGGGCGTGTAGTAAAGACTTCAATTTCTTTATCGGAATTAGCAATTTTGAACTTAATCTCGGCGCCCTCACTTCGCCCAATCCAATGCTTCTGCATTTCCAAGGTAGAAGCAGGCCATTCGACTAATTTCAAATCATCAAGAAGCCTTTGTGCATAAGCCGTAATTCTTATCATCCATTGGCGCATAGGGCGACGTTCTACGGTATATCCCTTACCACGCCACTCGTCCACTTCTTCATTGGCAAGTACTGTTCCAAGTGCCTCGCACCAATTGACCGGTATCATTGCGATATATGCAAGCCGGCGACTATCAATATATTCATTAATTACTTTTTCATTTGTCAGATTCTCCGGGATAGGCAATTCTTCAATTGGTCTGGCTTTCTGCAATTTCTCGTCGAACCAAGAATTGTATATTTTCAGGAACATCATTTGCGTCCATTTGTAATAACCGGGGGAAGTAGTATTTATTTCCCTGTCCCAATCATACCCCAAACCGAGCATATCAAGTTGTTTCTTAAAGACGGCAATATTGGTTTCTGTTGCTTCGACAGGATGAATACCCTTTGTCATACAGTATCGCTCGGTTGGCAAACCGAAAGCATCGAAGCCCATAGGATGCAGGACATTGAACCCTTTCATTCTTTTGTAACGAGCAATAATATCGGTAGCAGTATATCCCTCGGGGTGTCCGATATGTAAGCCCTGGCCACTCGGATAGGGGAACATATCCAGAATATAATACTTGGGTTTTGTTCTGTTGTCATCAGTTTTGTATATGTTTTTTTCTTTCCAAAACTTCTGCCATTTATTTTCAATATCTTTAAAAGGGTACGATGCCATAACTTTTTTTATAATAATGTCTATTCAAACTTCAAATTTACAAAATACTTAGTAAATATCGAACGAATGTCGTAATTGAATAATAATTTCTTAATTTTGAATACTATTGAAAATGGAAAAGAGAGAAATGAATTATTTGGAATTAGATACACCGGCACTGTTAATCGAAAAGCAAACAATGCTCGGCAATATCAAAAAAATGCAACATATTGCAGACGCAAGCGGGGTTAAACTTCGCCCGCATACAAAGACGCACAAAATACCGGAAATTGCTAAATTGCAGATTGAAAGCGGGGCTTCGGGTATTGCTGTTGCAAAACTTTCCGAAGCGGAAATTATGGCTGATGCCGGTATTGACGATATTCAAATTGCTAATATTATTGTCGGTTCAAAGAAAATCAAGCGTCTGCTCAATTTGAAAAAGCGTGTAAAATCACTTTCTTGTAATGTTGATTCTGTCGAAGCGGCAATTGCAATTTCTGAAATATTTGAAAAAGAGAACTGCTGGCTTGATGTATTCATCGAGATTAATAGCGGACATAATCGCAGTGGATTGAATGAATACAAGGATATTTATCAGCTCGCAAAAACAATACAAGACTTGCTTGGTATTAATTTAATCGGGCTTTTTACGCATGCCGGTCAGGCTTACGCCGCCGATTCGCAAGACGAAATAAAAAATATAGGTGAAAAAGAGGGCGAGTTCCTTGTCGAACTGTCCGAAAGATTGATGCAAGAAAGAATTTTTATTCCAAAAATAAGCGTTGGTTCGACTCCTACTGCTCCTTACAGTTCGAAAGTAGAAGGTGTAACCGAAATCAGACCCGGCAATTATATTTTCCACGACATAATTCAAACAAAATTAGGTGTTTGTACAATAGAGGAATGTGCTTTGTCTGTCTTGGCAACAGTCATCAGCATACCCGATAGCGAACGCATTATTATTGATGCAGGTGCAAAGGCACTTTCAAAGGACAAAGGCGCCTCGAAAACATTAGCACCACAGGGGCATGGCTTTGTAATCGGCAAGGAATGTGTAATAGAAAGATTGAATGAAGAACACGGTATTATTACTCATAGCGGGGAAACGTTTTCAATAGGCGAAAAAATCAGAATTATTCCGAATCATGCATGCGTTGTTATGAATCTTTTTGACTCCGCCTATCTTATTGAAAACAATAAAGTCATTATGCAATACGAGATAAAAGGTAGGGGTAAGTCTCAATAAATTAATTAGGTGAATAATGGGTTTCTTTCCTAAAAAAGGTAAATTTGAAAACTGGAAATTAGTATATACAACAAATATGGATATTGATGCAGAGCATTATAGAGCCAATCTCGAAGGTGCTGATATTCCTGTCCAAATTCTTTCCCAATTTGATTCGTCAAGAATGCTCACTGTCGGGGATTTTGCTCTCGTGAAAATTTTCGTACCCGATGAATACTATGAAGATGCACGCAAAATAATTGATGATATTAACAAAGGACAGAGTGAACCCGAAGAAGAAACGGTTTAATCGCCAAACTCTCTAAGTAATAATTCATAGGCTTTGTTTATTTCCTGAGTTCGCTTTTTTGCAAGCGATTTAATCTCTTCACCGAGAGTATCTACCTTATCCGGGTGGTATTCTTTTATTTTAATTTTGTAAGCGGTTTTGATTTCCGTAATTCCGGTGCTGTTTCCAAGCCCGAGAATTTTTAATGCACTATTAATATTTAGAGCCGTATGCCCCACATTCTCAGTACTATCATTTATATTACTTGCCGCCTCGTCAATAGCCCTTTTCAATTCATCGTCATCATCTATTAAATTAGTATTGGAAAAATCATCAAAAACAAGTTCATCTACTTGTTTGGATTTCACAATATTTTTTATTCTATTAAAAATTTGTCCCATTTATCAAACCTCTTATCAAAATTCAATGCATTGCTACAAACGATAAATTGTAAATAGTATTTTTACTATTTCTTTTTAAAACGATAAATGTTTATTTTAGCATTACACATTTATTGCAGTGTAACTAAAAATGATTTTAATAGATAATATACTTGTAAGTGACGAAATATTTACAACGAAATTCAGTTGTGAATTGTCCGAATGCAAAGGTGCTTGCTGTACTTTCCCCGGTGAATATGGCGCCCCCGTTCTTGACGAAGAAGTAGCAATTATCGAGGATTGTCTGAGTGTGGCTTTTGAATATTTACCGCAAAAATCAATTGCAATTATCAAGGAAAAAGGATTTATAGAAGGGAGCAAAGGGGATTTTTCTACGGCGTGCATTGACAAAAAGGATTGTGTTTTTGTTTATTATGATAGTGATATTGCAAAGTGCGCACTCGAAAGAGCGTATTTTGACGGAAAAATTAAATTTAGAAAACCGCTCTCCTGTCATTTATTTCCAATTAGGATTTCGGATTTTGGTGGAGATTACTTATATTACGATGAGTTCACCGAGTGTAAAACGGCATTGATACACGGAGAGGCAAAAAATACATATATTTTTGAAAATGTGAAAGACGCATTAATCAGGGCTTACGGAACCAAATGGTACAATTTGTTGAATGAATATTCAAAAAATCAAAAAGATTAGAGTATGAAATTATCTCTTGACATAAAAACAGGCTTGTCGCAAACGCTGACACCACAGCAGATACAGTATTTAAAACTGTTACAACTGCCGCAGATACAGCTTGAGCAGTATGTCATACAAGAGCTTGAACAAAATCCTATGCTCGAAGAAATTGATGATAATACCGCCCAGCCGGCGAACGAAGACTTATTAATTCCTGATGAAGATTCATCGAACAAGCCGGATAAATTTATTGACGATGAACCGGAGCCGTTTGAATTCTATAAAATGATTGCTCAGGAAGATACACCGAAAGCAAAAGATTATTCCGCTTATGGTGATGAGGATTCCGGCGCCCCATATCAAATTAAAGACAGCGTAACATTTTATGATGATTTAATTCAACAACTTCGCTTTTTGCCACTTACAGATGAGGAGTATATACTCGGCGAACAGATTGTCGGCAATGTGAGCGAAGACGGCTATCTCCGCCGTGATTTGCCGGAAATTGTAGAAGAAACAAATGTATTAATAGCAGAGTTAAATCTTAATAAAAGAACAAAGGCTGAAAAAATTGAACGAGAAGCGCGTTCTAAAAACTTCAACCCCGCAAGGAATTATCAAGTTTCGGAAGAAGCGCTAAAAATATTGAACAGACATAATGGCGGCATAGCGGAAGTTGAAAAAATAGATGATGATAATGACAATCTTAAAGAAGTTAGCATTGAGCAGGCTGAAAAAATATTATCTCTAATTCAAAATCTCGAACCGCCCGGAATAGCATCTCGTACATTGCAGGAATGCCTTATTGCCCAGTGCAAGGCGCTTTCGCCCGAACGTGAAGGCAGAGATTTAGCCCTTGCCGTTCTCGAAGATACTTATGATGCATTTACAAAAAAACATTTCCATATAATAAAAAAACGCTTAGATATTGGCGATGATGATGTACGGCGTATTTTTGATTTAATTCGTCATCTAAACCCTAAGCCGGGTAATGCTATTTCCGACAATGTGTCTCAAACTGTTATTCCTGATTTCATTATCGAAAAAGAATCCGGTACAAACGAACTATTGATAACTGTAAATGATAGTAGTTTGCCTGTTATCAGGCTTTCGGAAGCGTATAAAAAAATTAAAAAAGAAGCAAAATTTAAGCTGTTCAACAAGGAAACAAAAGAATGGATTAGGAATAAATATGAAGATGCTAAATTCCTAATTCAGGCAATCAAGCAAAGAAAGAATACTATGCTTAAAGTAATGACGGCAATTACCGCTTTGCAACGGGACTTTTTCGATTTAGGTCCTTCGGGTTTGAAGCCGCTTATTTACAAAGATGTTTCGGAAGCAACCGGTCTTGATATTTCTACTGTCTGCCGCATTGTAAACGGAAAATATGCACAGACGGAATTTGGCACATTCGAGTTAAAATCATTTTTCTCCGAAGCCCTACCGAACGAAGATGGCGAAGAAGTTGCTACTTCCGTGATTAAACAAGTGTTGAAAGATATTATTGATGCCGAACCTAAAGACAAACCATATTCCGACCAAAAATTAGTCGGTGAATTGAAAAAAAGCGGTTATAAAGTTGCTCGGCGTACAGTTGCAAAATATCGGGAGCAATTGAAAATTCCTGTAGCAAGATTAAGAAAAGAATTATGAGGATTAGAACTTGACAATAGTCGAACTACTCGCAAATATTGAACACAGGCTCCGCCCGTTTATTATCAAATTGCCGCCAAAATCTGCAACCGCACTATTTTCAACAGGTAGAAAATTATTTATTTCTATGCTTGCAAATGACAGACCAAATGAGCGGATTATTATTCCAAACAAAGAAACAAAAGTATTATGGAGTATTAAATTTAATTCTCCCCTATTTAATGCTGCCGGTATGTTCAAACGCGGCGAGGGATATTATACTGTTGCGAAACAAGGCGCCGGCGCTTATCTTGCGGGAACAACAACAAAACTTGAACGAAAAGGAAATATTTTTTCAGGTATAAAACACCCTGCGGCGGCATTCCCTCGTTCGGCAATGGCTATCAATTGGATGGGACTACCCAACGAAGGACACGAAATCGTTGCCAAACGATTAAGCCGTATTGACAAAATCGAGGGCTGTCCCATTGGTGCAAGTGTTGGTTCCGACCCAGAGCAGGAAGACATTGAAGCACTTAACGGAATTATTGACGGTTTCAAACTTTATGCCCGAGCAGATGTTGATTTTATTGAACTCAACGAAAGTTGCCCGAATGTCGAACACGAGCATTCCGCTGAAACAATAAACGGTCTGGACAAATCACTTGTCGAACGTCTGGAATATATCACGCAACATTATATACAAACACGCGATAAATTCCTTCCCATCATTGTTAAGTTTTCAAATGATACTGCACCGGAACTTGTGCCTGCAATTATTGATATTCTTACAACACTCGGTTTTGATGGAGTGAATTTCGGTAATACATCAACCGATTACTCGGTTCTACAAAAAAACATAGATAAAAGCGAAAGCGATTTATATAATTATTTTACCGGAAATATTGGCGGCGGATTGAGTGGTAGAGTGTTGAAAACACGTTCGTTTGCACTTGCTTCGATTGCCGTGAAATCGCTTACAAATATCAACCCGACACAAGAGTTCAATATAATTAGAACCGGTGGTATAGAAAACTACGAGGATATTAAACTATCCGAAGCGGCGGGAATATCGCTCAATCAATGGTTTACGGGTTATTTCGATGCTTTTGCCCGCAACGGACATCAGCTCTACGCACACATATTTAAATAAAAACAGCAAACGAATATTTGACTAACTGCGTAAGTTTGCTTATTTTTATAAGTTAAATTTTAGTTAATGAAAATGAACTTTTTGAGGAAAGACTATGTATGATATTTTGAAAAACAAAGATGCGGAAATGTTCGACGCAATTACTAATGAATCCAAACGCCAAACGGAAAAAATCGAACTGATTGCAAGTGAAAATTTTGTGTCCGATGCAGTAATGCAAACACAAGGCTCCGTCCTTACAAATAAATATGCGGAAGGCTATCCGGGACGCCGCTACTATGGCGGTTGTGAATGGGTGGACGTTGCCGAAGATATAGCCCGCGACAGATTGAAAAAATTATTCGGTGCAGAGTATGTAAACGTACAACCGCACAGCGGCAGCAGTGCTAATATGGCTGTTTATTTCTCATTTCTGAAATACGGCGATACTGTAATGGGACTAAATCTAGCCCACGGCGGACATCTTACGCACGGCTCGCACGTTAATTTTTCCGGAAAGTTTTTCAATTTTGTTCCCTACGAACTTAATTCCGAAACCGGAACAATTGATTATGATATGGTCGAAACACTTGCTTTGAAAAACAAACCAAAAATGATAACGGTAGGTGCTTCCGCCTATCCGCGTGATATTGATTTTAAAGCTTTTCGCGAAATTGCAGACAAGGTGGGTGCATTTGTCTTTGCCGATATAGCACACCCGGCAGGGTTAATCGCCAAGGGACATCTGACTAATCCTCTGCCCCATGTTCATGTTGTCGCAAGCACAACACACAAGACATTACGAGGACCACGCGGCGGTATTATTATGATGGGAAATGATTTTGAAAATCCATTTGGTGTTGTTGCTCCGAAATCCGGTCGTGTCAAGCGTATGGGCGAACTGATTGATTCTTGGGTTATGCCAGGGATACAGGGCGGTCCTCTTATGCACGTTATAGCGGCAAAAGGTGTTGCATTCGGCGAAGCTCTTACCGATGAATTTAATGACTATATCATTCAAGTAATGAAAAATGCAAAGGCAATGGCACAAGCTCTGAATGATAAAGATTACAATTTGGTCAGCCGCGGTACGGACAACCACCTTATGCTTGTTGATTTGCGTAATAAGAATCTAACAGGAAAGCAGGCAGAAAATGCTCTTGATAAAGCAGGCATCACCTGCAACAAAAACACCGTTCCTAATGAAACTCAATCGCCGCTTGTTACTTCGGGTATTCGTCTCGGCACACCTGCTGTTACTACTCGCGGTATGAAGGAAGATGATATGCGTTTCATCGTTGATTTGATTGACAAAGTAATTACGAATTATGAAAATGAAGATGTTCTAAACGAAGTAAAAGCACAAGTAAAAGAATTTACTTCGCAATTCAAGCTTTTTGCCTATTAAACCTTCATCGGAATAAGAAAATAATAAAAAAACCGCATCCATCTGGGTGCGGTTTTTTTATATCAAATCAATAGCCCTGTATTTCAACACGAGGAAAAACCTGTATCCCCTCCGAAGATAGAAACTTAAAGACAGACAGTATCGCAAAAGTATTATCTATCTAACAGAATCTATCAAGAAATCTATAATATTTATTCGTTTTATTCCTTTATTATCATTAGCTATAATATTTGTATCCATACTTAAAACAAATTTTGGATAATTATCTTCAATTTTTAATAATGGCGTAAATTCTCGCTCTATAGTTTTTTCGGAGGCTAATAAATATGATACTTGAATGTAAATTTTTTCATTTTGTTTTGTAGCAATAAAATCAATTTCTTTGCCTGCATGATTGCCAACATTTACTTTATAACCTCGAACCAATAATTCCATATAGACAATGTTTTCTAATATTTGAGCAATATCGTCATTGCGAAACTGCAAAATACTATGACGCAATCCCAGGTCATTGACATAGTATTTTTCATTGATTTCTAAAAGTTTTTTACCTTTTATATCATATCTCTGAACCTTATGTACGATATAAGTTTTTAGAAAATAATTTAAATAATTCTGAATAGTATCGGAATAAATGACATTCTTTTGCGACTTCAAATATTTAGCAATATTATTTGCCGTTAATAGATTACCAATATTATCAAGAATAAAATTAAGGATTTTTTCTAATAGCGAAACATTCCTAATCCTATATCTTGCAATAATATCTTTCACCAAAATACTACTGTATATACCGTTAAGATATTGGAAAACGGTCTCGTCTGTCTGTTCTAAATGAAATATTCCTGGTAGTCCGCCATATCTGATGTATAATTCAAATGAATTTTGATAAGAAACAAAATTTTCTCCTTGAAATTCTATAAATTCTGAAAAAGAAAGTGGATAAATATTGATTTCAATATATCGACCTGCAATCAAAGTAGCAAGCTCTGATGATAATAATTGAGCATTACTACCACTGAGATATATATCATATTTCTCACTTTTATTTAACGAAACTATTAATTTTTCCCATTGTTCTATCTCTTGAACTTCATCAATGAATAAATACTTTTTTCCATTTATTGAAGAATAATTTGACTCAATATATTCATTCAACTGCTTATAATTCTGAATGGAATCAAATCTTATGTCTTCTTTATCTATGAATATTATTTGCGACTTATCTATTTCCGAGCTTATTAACTCGGAAATTATTTGTTTTAAGAAATAACTTTTGCCAACTCTTCGCATACCGGTAATTATCTTAATTATCGGTTTGTCAATAAAGGTTTTTATTCTATCATAATATATTTGTCGTTTAACTATCATAATAAACTCTCATTAATAAACGTTAAGGGTATATCCTAAACAATACTATATACGTATAATAGTTCAGGATATATGCTAAATTAATATTTTTTTGTGGATAATAAAAGAAATTTAATAACATATTAAGGATATATCCTATATAATACCATAAATGTATCATAGTTCAGGATATATGCTGAATAAATATTAGTAAAAAAAAGACTGTCTCATTTGTATAGGGACAGCCTTTTGAATATTTTCTATCGTTTTCCATTATTCCTTTTTATTGGATTTTATGAGAAAGTATATTCCGGCAATGACAAAAGGAATACTGAGCAACTGCCCCATATCAAGCGGCAAACTATGTTCGAACGCCGATTGAACTTCCTTGAAAAATTCAATTATAAACCTTGCTCCAAAAACAAGGATTAGGAAAATACCAAAAAAACGACCGGTAGGAATTTTTCCGTCAAACTTGAAGTAGGAACGAAATAAATAAACAAAAATAAGTAGGTAAGCAAATGCTTCATAGAGCTGTGCAGGGTGTCGCGGCAAGCTGTCTATTCTTGCAAAAACAACTGCCCAAGGGGACGATGACACACTCCCGAGAATTTCTGAATTGAAAAAATTACCGAGTCTAATAAGAAAACCAGCCAGTGCTACTACGATGACCACCCTGTCAAGTATCCATAGCATCGTATATTTCGGATATTTTTTAATATAAAATAACAAGGCAATGAGAATACCAATCGCCGCCCCATGACTTGCCAGACCACCCTCCCATATTTTTAGAATTTTAATGGGATTTGACAAATAGTACATTGGGTCATAGAAAAGACAATGCCCCAGTCTCGCTCCGATAATTGTTCCTATAATCATCGTAATTGTTAGGGCTTCCAAGTCTTTTAACGGTCGTTTTTCTTTAATGAAAAATTTTGTCATTATATTATAGCCGAGAACAAAGCCAAGTGCAAAGAGCAATCCGTACCAACGAACAGCAACAGGACCAAGCCGAAAAATTTCCGGTGAAATATCCCAACTAATATATCCGATAAAATCCATATTTATTTCTCCTCGGAACGATTGCTGTCAATAGGATTTGCCGCCCACAAGAATTTTTTTCGCAATAAGTCATAGTATGAACTTTCCAGCGGTTTTATTAATTTAATGATTGCTTCGGAGCGTTTGATATTTACCTCCGCTTTGTCTTTAAGTATTTTAATAATTTGTCCGTCAACCACAAAATTCGCTTCACCCGTATTAGATAATACTTTGCATTTGACGTCATTCGTATCGGGAATAACTACCGGACGCAAGTTCAATGAATGTGGCGAGACGGGTGTCAGGCATAATACCTGTGTTGCCGGAGCAATAACAGGACCATTGCAAGAAAGCGAATAGGCGGTCGAACCGGTCGGTGTTGTTATAATTAAACCGTCCGCTCGATAGTCTGCAATATGATGGTCATTAGCATAAGCCTTCACCGTAATCATACGCGAAGAGTTTCTTTTTTCAATGACAAAGTCATTAAGGGCATAGAGTTTTTCACCGTCAATTTCGGTTTCAATCACAAATCTATCTACAACTCGATAGTTGCCGTCAATTAAATCCTTCAGCCCCTGTTCGATATTATCAATAGAATATTCTGCGAGAAAGCCGAGTTTACCGACATTGAATCCGATAATCGGAATATTGGAATTAATCAATGTTCTTGCCGCCGAAAGCATTGTCCCGTCCCCGCCGAATGAGATAACCGCATCGGCATAGCGCTCGAACTCATCAAGAGGAATAGCCTTAATTTTATCTGCAATTTCGGGTGAAACATTATCTACCAGTCTTTGCTGAGCATAAACCTCGGCATCCATTTTGACTAATAATTCAGCCGCTTTTTCGGCATATTTAATAGCCGCCGGCTTGTCTGCATTTTCAAATAGTGCAATCTTTTTCATTTTACCTCAAATATTTGAGAGGAATATCATTTCAAAATAAATAATGATTAGCTTTTGACCAAATATTTATGCTTATTTGATAAAAATATAAATCTCATTAATAATTCTTTTCGCGATTTATTATTGTCATTCCAGCAAAATCAAAGAAAGTTAAAGACACACCACCCCGTTCTGACGCTGCGCGTCAATCCACCCCTCATCAAAGCAAAGAGGGAAAAGAAAAGCAAACAGCCGCACCCACACCCCAGCCATCTCCCAAAGGGCGAGAATGAGAACAATCGCGATGTACATCACCGTAACCTAAAGAATACGGTTAGGATAGGGATATAAATTAACCGGAGCCTTCAGGGTGCGATTTGAATTAGAACATTACCTTTTATGTATTTCTACTACATTGACTCCTAATTATAGTTACAAAAAATATAAAGAAAAAGGACTGAAATATCTTAATATTTCTTATCTTTGCAGAATATATGTTTAATAAACAAATTGCAATTGTATGAAGAAGAAAAATTTAGCTGTTTGTACAGCATTCCTACTGTTATTTATGCTCTCTTGTGCTGACAAACAGGATAATGTTGTTGTTTATACAAGTGTTGACCAAGTATTTTCCGAACCTATTTTGAAGGACTTCGAGGAAAATACAGGTATAAATGTTAAGGTTATTTATGACACGGAAGAAACAAAATCGACAGGTGTATTAAACAGACTTATTGCAGAAAGGGATAATCCGCATTGTGATGTTTTTTGGAGTGGCGACCCCGTCCGAACAAATGTCTTAAAACACAAAGGAATAACACAAAGATATGTTTCACCGAACTCTGCCGATATTCCACTACTATATAAAGATAAAGGAAATCAATGGACAGGATTTTCTGCACGCTCCAGGGTGCTTATATATAATAAAAAAATGTTGTCAAAAGATGATGTCCCAAATTCAATATTCGATTTGGCAAAGCCTAAATACGCAAATAATGTCGCCATTGCCAATCCTCTTTTCGGAACTACTACGTTTCATATTGCGGCTCTATTTACCGCACTTGGCGATACTGCGGCAAAAGCGTTTCTTGCTGACTTGAAAAAAAATGGAGTGGTAATTGCTTCAAGTAACGGCGACGTTAAAAAACGCGTTATGATTGGCGAAATTGCCTGTGGGCTTACGGATACAGACGATGCTTTCGAAGCAATGAAGGAAAGTACTGATGTTGATTATGTATTTTTAGACCAAGCCGGCATAGGCACCTTAATTATGCCCAATACTGTTTGCTTGATTAAGAATTCACCACATAGCGAAAATGGGAAAAAATTACTTGATTATCTTCTTAGCAAAGAGAGCGAAGCAAAATTGGCGAAATCTTGCGCCCAAATGCCTCTACATAAAGGAGTGAAGACAACAAAATCTATTCCTTCGCTTGATAATATCAAACCTATGGAAATTGATTATGATAGAACTTCGCAGAAACTTGTAGAAATTCAGAATTTTCTTAAAGAATGGGCGAAATAAATTTAAAACTGTTGCTTATGAAAAGAGCTTTATTCAGGGTTAAAGCAAATACTATATTAGCTACATTTGTTTTCATAGTATTTCTTTTATTAATTGTTGTTCCTGTTTTTTATACAATTGGGACAACACTGATATTTGACGGCTCATTACAAAATAACCTTTCATTATTAGATAATAGTAGCCTATTTCTTCTCTTAAAAAGTAGTATGCTCGCTTTTTCCATTGCCTTTCTTTCTACTATATTGGGAGCAATTATAGCTTATTTACTCTATAAGACAAATATAAAATATCGTGGCTTTTTTAAGATTGGATTTTTGATTCCATTATTTGTTTCTCCATATATTTTGGCTGTTGCTTGGAAAGATTTTTTTTATTTTTCTATCGGTAGTAGTAGCATTATATCCACATATATCGGAGTGATTTTTGTATTAACAACAATTTACACACCTTTGTCAATGCTTATTATTGGTAGTGCTTTGACCAATATTTCTACTCATTTGGAAGAATCCGCTTTGACAATTGTTCGATTAAGAAGGATAATACTAAAAATTACTTTACCAATGATTAAACCTGCTATTATAACTTCTTTTGTACTAATATTTATATTGAGTATTTCCGAATTTACTGTGCCGGCATTTTTCGGAGTAGAAGTTCTTACGACCGAAATTTTTACTCAATTTTCAGCATTCTACAATCATTCATTTGCTATTTTGCAATCCACACTATTGATTTCAATTTGCATAGTACTGCTATTTATTGAGAGGAGGCATCTTGCTGATGCACAGTTTCTATCACTCGGAGGCAAAGGAAGAAACAATAGATTATATGAATTATATCAATGGAAATATGTAAGCTTCTCCTTGATTTTTATATTATTTTTTATCTTTATAATTCTACCGTTTATCATATTGTTTTATCAATCTTTTAAAGGTGGTTCCGTTCAATTTATTAAAGCATTCAGCTTATTGTTTCCTACTCTCGGAAGCTCAATAGGATTAGCAGTTATCGGGGCATTTGTCATTGTGCTTATCGGTTTTGCGTCCGCATATTTATTAACTATTAATGGCTCCCAAACAACCGGAAAACTATTTACTTGGCTATTGCTCTTTATTTTTGCAATACCATCTACTGTTTTTGGAATAAGCCTAATTAAATTTTACAATCACGCAATCTTTGATTTTATATATTCGGGATATGCCATTATCATAATTGGCTATGCAGGTAAATTTTCATTCATTTCTTCCAAACTAATAGCAAACGCAATTAAGCAAATTCCAAATTCCTTATTCGAAGCGGCGCAAATACAGGGAAGTAAACCATACAGACAAATTACTAAGATATTACTACCGTTAATTTTGCCTACATTGTTTGCGGCAATAGTTCTTAGCTTTATTTTTTGTCTTAGTGAACTTGGAACAAGCATTATGTTATATCCACCCGGAACAGAGATAATGCCGATTAAAGTATTTACAATTATGGCTAACGCTCCGCAATCGCTTACAAGTTCTATGTCTTTGGTAGTTTTTGCTATTACTTTGGTAATTATTTCATTTTTCTTTTTGATTGTCAAGATATATCAAAATAAATATAGCTACTATTATGATTAAATTATATAATATACAACATAGGTATAAAGACAAATCGGTGCTTAACGGTTTAGATTTACTTATACAAAAAAATCAATTGACATGCTTGCTCGGTGGCTCCGGTAGTGGCAAAACTACAATATTACGTCTCATTGCCGGTTTGGAAATTCCGGATAGCGGTACAATTTCAATTGATAATAGAACTGTGTCAAATAGTGGAGAAATATTAATACCCGCACATAAACGGGACATAGGATTTGTTTTTCAGGATTTAGCACTTTGGCCACATTATACGGTTTATAAAAATATTGCCTTTGGATTAATTGAGAGAAAAACATCAAATATTCAAGAGAAAGTCTCTGATATTTTAAAATTCTTTGGGATACAAGAGTATGGTAATAAATACCCACATCAATTATCCGGCGGACAGCAACAGCTTACTGCTATCGCCCGCGCTTTGGTACTTGAACCTAAAATTTTACTTATGGACGAACCGCTTGCTAATCTTGATGTCAAATTGAAACGGAAAATCTTGGATTATATAAAAATGCTCAATAGCAAATTAAACTTGACTATTATCTATGTAACACACGACCACCGTGAAGCCTTTGCTATTGCTGATGAAATTGTTGTAATCAATAACGGAATCATAGAAGACAAGGGAACTGTTCAGCAAATTAAAAATTCAAACAATGAATACGTCAAATATTTTTTAGAATACTAATATTTATATTTTCAAAGAATTATGGAAGGATAAAATTATGAAAGGATTTCTTACACTTTTACTTGGCATATTTTTAGTTTACGGTTGCGGCAAAGCCGAAAGCGAAAAAAATAATATTCCCGAAAAGAAAACCGAACCGGCAAAGACCATGCAAACTATTAAAAGCAATAATGTTGCTACTACTACTTTTACATTTGAGGATTACGAAACCGGTACAATTCCGAGTGATTGGTCGCAATATTTTACGGGCAGGGGTAGCGGAACAGATTGGAAAATTGTCGATGATAAGGGGAACAAAGTACTTGCTCAGCTTTCCTCGGATAACCCCAATTATCATTTTAACGTAATTGTTTTCGACAGTCTGACTGCAAAAAATCTAACCATGGAAGTAAAAATGAAAGGTGTTAGGGGTAGAATGGACCAAGGTGGAGGTTTTGTATGGCGTTTTAAAGATGCCGACAATTACTATGTTGTACGTGCCAATCCTTTGGAGGACAATGTTGTTCTCTACAGAGTAAAAGGCGGTGTCAGAACCGACCTGCCACTTATAGGAAAAGGGAGAACTTATGGTACAGATGTTGCACCGCTCGGCTCCGGTTGGAATGATTTGAAACTCGTAGTGGCAAATGATTTATTTACCGTCTATCTGAACGGCAAGCAATTATTCCAAGTGCGGGATACTACATTTGGCAATGCGGGCAAAGCAGGACTCTGGACTAAAGCAGATGCCGTTTCTTATTTTGATAATTTAACAATAACTGTAATTGAATAATTGAAAAAATATTCAACTATATTATCAGATTTTGGTTTGTTGATATTTGCAAACCGGAAATGAATTAAGTATTTTGCAATGTTATGAAGATAGACTTTAATAAATATCCGCAACCGAAGAAGCTGCGCCATCATACAGCGGCTAATTTGTATTTTCCGCTAGCAGAGCTGAAGAAAAGACCGCGTTATTATCCACCACTGATTGAGCAAATAGATTGGACGGCACACTTTGCAGACGGGTTGCCACCGGGAGTTCTTGATGTAGGTTGCGGTAAAGGAAAATTACTTCTTGATTTGGCAGAAAGCGAACCGAAGAAAAATTTCCTTGGGATTGAAGTAAGGAAAATTGTTACCGACTGGCTCGGCGGCGTTATAAGTGGTGAATCTATTCCTAATGTTTCCTTACTCTGGTATAGTGTTGTAAACGGTCTGAATTTCATTGAAAGCGAAAGTATCGAAAGGATACTATATTTATTCCCTGACCCGTGGCCCAAAAAGAAACATCAAAAACGGCGTGCTTTTAACAAGTCCGTTCTATCGGAATTTCATCGGGTACTTATTCCCGGTGGCAAATTGTTTCTTGCAAGCGATGTCCCCGAAGTACATCATCATCATCTCAAAATGCTCGAAGCAATCGGTTTATTTGATTATCAAATAATACCGAAGACAGACAGTTGGGATTTGCCCCCTACAAACAAAGAAACATTTTGCATAAAAGAGAATATACCTTTCGAGCGTATTATTGCCGTTAAAAAGAATAAAAACAAATAGGGAAACAATTCGTTTCAAACAATAAAAGATGAAAGTAAGCAATGGAAACAAAAATAGAAAAACTTAACCGTCTGAGAAAAGAGCGTAACGCAATAATTCTCGCTCATTATTATCAGGAAGCGGAGATACAGGATATAGCCGATTTCCTCGGCGATTCGCTGGCTTTGGCACAGGCGGCTAAGGAAACCGATGCAGATGTAATATTGTTCTGCGGTGTACATTTTATGGCAGAAACTGCCAAAATATTAAATCCGACAAAAACGGTTCTAATACCCGATATGGAAGCCGGTTGCTCGCTCGCCGATTCGGCGCCACCGGCTAAATTCAAGGAATGGGTGGAAGCGCATTCAGACCATACCATTCTTTCGTATATCAATTGTACAGCTGATGTCAAAGCAATGTCGGATATTATTGTTACTTCTTCCAATTCTGTCAAGATAGTTAATTCCCTGCCATCGAACGAAAAAATATGTTTTGCCCCCGATAAATATCTCGGTTCTTACGTTATGAAACAGACCGGTAGGGATATGGTGCTTTGGGACGGAAGTTGCGAAGTTCACGAACAGTTTTCCGAAATAGAATTGCTGAACTTGATGAGCAAATACCCCGAAGCCGATGTATTGGCACATCCGGAATGCCCACAAACTCTATTGGATTATGCCGATTTTGTCGGCTCGACTACAGGTATTTTGAACTATGCTACAAATAGCAATAAG
Source organism: uncultured Hyphomicrobiales bacterium (assembly GCA_964581505.1). GTDB lineage: Bacteria > Bacteroidota > Ignavibacteria > Kapaibacteriales > UBA2268 > CAZOOR01. Next base: position 44,480 of record CAZOOR010000006.1, on the reverse strand, counting down.
AAGGAATTTATTATTCTGACCGAACCGGGTATCATTCATCAAATTGAATTGAAAGCGCCCGATAAAAAGTATTACTCGGTACCGAATATTGATGGGTGTGATTGTAATAATTGTCCATATATGAAATTAAACACAATTGATAAAATGATTGCGGCACTCGAAACGCTCGAACCGGAAATCATAATGGACGAAGAAATAAGATTGCGTGCTTTAAAGCCGCTCGAACGTATGCTCGAACTAAGTTAAAGGAAAGAAAATTGATTGAATATCCGCAACTGACAGAACTGCCGGCAGAATATATTTCTCGTAAAATAGACGAGTTCCTTCGCGAAGATTTACCCGATGGGGATAAAACTACTGACGGTATTTATAGAGATGACAATCCGGTACGTGCTATTATTCAAGCAGAAGAGGACATTGTGCTTGCAGGGATTAATCTGACTAAGCATATTTTTTCGGCTCAGGAAGTCGAAATTTTGCATAATGACCGCGAATCTGTTTCGGACGGCACTGTTATTGCAATTTTGAGCGGTGATGCCGCCGACATTTTGAAAAAGGAAAGGGTGTATCTCAACCTAATTCAAAGAATGTCCGGCATAGCCACTATGGCGGCTAAGTTTGCCACCATAGCCCGCCCTTATAATGTGAAAATTCTTGATACTCGAAAGACAACACCCGGATTGCGGCTATTCGAGAAATATTCCGTCAGTATGGGTGGCGGTTATAATCACAGAATGGATTTATCTTCGGGCATATTGATTAAGGATAATCATATAGAAGCCGCAGGAAGCGTGAGCGAAGCTATCGCAATGCTCAAAGGAAAGCATTATACTCTGCCGCTTGAAATCGAAGTAGAGAACGAAGAGCAAATCAAAGAGGCTATGCAAGCCGGTGTGGACGGTTTCTTGCTTGACAATATGAATCGTGAGCAAACAATTTCGGCTGTAAGACTAATTCGCTCATATTCCGGCGGGAATGACGTTTTCATTGAGTCGTCCGGTGGGATTAATTACTCTAATTTTAGAGAATATTTAGATACCGGAATTAATGCAATATCAATAGGAGCGCTGACACATAGCGTCAAAGCCGCCGATATACATATTGAATTTGAAAAATTATAAGTAATAATGAATAACTATGTCGAAATTTAATCTGCTTGTTGCCGCCGGAGGGACAGGGGGGCATCTGTTCCCTGCAATTTCCGTAGTCGAAGAATTACAAAATGAACTCGGCGATGATTTTAACGCCGTATTTGTTGGTAACGCTCACAGAATAGAAGGGAAGAAAGTACCCGAAGCGGGCTATCCTTTTTATAATATTCCTATGCGTGGCTTCAAGGGTAAATTTTCACCGGCTAATTTTCTTATTCCATTCAAAACCTTGAGTTCTATGAATATTTGTCAGAATTTAATTGATAAATATGAAATAAACGCCGTACTATGTGCCGGTGCTTATTTGAGCTACCCTGCCGGAATTGCCGCAACAATGAAACGCAAACCATTGGTATTGATGGAGTCCAATGTCTATCCGGGAAAATCTATCAAAGCACTTGCATCACGCAGTTCGCTTATTTTCACTGCTTTCGAGGAAAGTTTGAAATATTTGAAACAAGGTGCAAAAACAAGGATAATTAACATAGGTAATCCTGTCCGACAAGATTTACTTGATTTACCCGCAAGCGAAACGGCTTTGAATAAGTTCGGTTTGCAAACTGATAAAAAAACAGTTCTTGTTTTTGGTGGTAGCCTCGGAGCAAGAACAATTAATCAAGCGGTAGAAAAATTTATCAAATCTGGGAAAGCAGATGATTTGCAAATTATTTGGCAGACGGGCAATACATTCAAACCGAATATATCCGCAACCGATAATATTAAGATTTTCCCGTTTATTGATGATATGGCTTCGGCATATTCAGCCGCAGATATTGTACTAGCTCGTTCCGGCGCTACTACGATAGCGGAACTTGCCATTGTTGCCAAACCGGCATTGCTCGTTCCATATCCTAATGCGGCAAATGACCATCAGACATATAATGCTAAGATTTTTGAAGAAAAGGGCGCCGGCTATATGCTCCGCGATAATCAATTGTGGGATAAAATCGAATACGTTATTCCTGAGTTACTCTACAATGAATCAAAGATTAACGAAATGTCGGTATCGGCAAAATCACTTGCAAAACCCAATGCCGCAAAAGATGCGGCTAAATTTATTTTGAAACTTTTTGCCTCTTAGCATAATTATTTATTGTATTTTGTTCTAAAAATATTAACTTTGTGTATATTGTTTTTGTTATTAAATAATTGAAATGAACAAGACGGACATCAATACAGAAAAAATTGAAAACGGAAAATCCTTCACACGTAGATTGGATTTTTATTGGAAGTATATTGCTGTCTATGCAATTGCCATTATCTTATATGCTCTTATTAAGGGCAGTTTGGCAGACCGTACACTGACGTTCACTCTACTTGACCCTGTCGTCATACTATTGGCTGTATTTATTGTTCTTACTGCTGTCGGGCTTTTTGTCGAAACATCGAAGAAAAAGGAAATTATTATCGGTGAGGATTTTGTTATTTTCAGTAATAGATTTAGGAAGCGGACTTTTACTAAGGAAGATATTGCAAGAATATTTATTGGCAGAGAATATGCCAAGTACACCGGTAAATTCAGGATAATTAAAATCAAATTAAAAATTCGCAAACGTCCGCTAATTATCAGACCTTCTTCATATTGGAGCGAAAGGGAACTTACATCTGCTTTTATCAAGCTGAAACGGAATATTTCACACAGGTAGCCAATGAAATATCTTCCGAAAAATAGTTTGCTTTTATTTTTTTCTTTCTTGTTATTGTCTTTTACTTCATCTTTTTCTGTGGCTGAGCAGAGAGAGGCTTTGACAAATATTAAAGTTATTAAACAGGATCTTGTCGCAATGGCTGACAGCATTATTACTCAATTAATACATAATAACTGCGATACCGTATATTCTAACATTAAAACAATAGAAGCTGAACGATTTTTTAATTCATTATTGCTCTCTCGCGCCGCAAATGCCAATATCGCTCTCTTTGTCAGCGATAATGGAACAAGCAAAAAACCTTATCTTGATTTTAGCAATTCAATTCTTGTGAAATACGCTAATGATGAGAACGACAATGATTCATTGCTAAGATATATTGATTGTGATTTATCAGCTACTCTACTACTCAAGGACAATAGAATACTCCCCCTCAATTTCGATATAGAAACAAATATAGATAAAATTTCACGTGAAGATGCCGTACTGTACAATGAAAGTACTTATAAATTTGCAAAAGCGAAAATTCCCGAACCACCGTCTTCATTCTGGAAAGACATTGTGCAACCGGTTGCTGTTGTAAGTGCCGCAGTGATTACGGTCGTTTTGCTTTTTACAATGCGAAGCAATTAATTTTTTCTTAAATTTGTAAGTATAAAAAAGAATAAATATTATTTTTCACAAAAAGAAGAGTTGCAGCAATGAGGAAGTTAACAATCTTATTTTTGTTCATATTCGTTACGTTTAGCGTAGCGACATTAGCACAGAACGCCACGGGAAAAAAAGCGGACAATTTCAAAGTTCCGCTGTCATTGGGCATATATGGGGGATTGAATGTAAATATGCACCAACCGGCATTTCCGGACGGCTTATCACCGGACAATCCGTTTTTCAATGAGAATAATACATCGTACACAGGAAATCTCGGACTTATCGGTCTGTTCCCGATTGACGATATATTTGTAATGACAGGTAGAATCGGATATAATCCGATGAGCGTAGAACTTTTTTCGAAAAATATTTCATATCGAAATCGAAAATATGATTTTGGTCTCGGCTATTTGGAAGTATCACCGATTATGCAGTTTCATAACCTATTGCCGGTTAAACCGCTTTATTTCCTTGCCGGTTTAGAGTTCGGTTTTCCAATTGATAATGATTATAGATTAACAGAGAACGGAGACGGAATTGACAGCAATAATATTCCATCGACAAATATCCGTGCGGCATTGGCAATTGGTGTTGGTTATATGTTCCAAATAAGCGATAAGTTTTATGTAACACCGGAACTATCGTTCAGGTTTCCGATAACGAGAGTATCGGCGGCTACAAACTTAACTACTTGGAAAGCATCGCAATTGAGGCTGGGTGTTAATCTTACATATTCACTCGAAAGCGATTCAAAACCCGAACCGCAACCTGCGGCAGGTATTGACCTTGGTTTCAAGGAAGTCAGATATTACAATCCTGACGGTACGACTGCCCCGGTTCAATCGGTTAAAGTAGAAGATGTTCAGTATTCGGAGCTTTATCCATTCATTCCTTATATATTCCTTGACAAGAATACTATTGAACCGCAGGAAGATGCACAAGTAATGATTGGTAAAACCGAAAGCGGTGAATTCTCGATACAGAGATTAGAACCCGATGCTATGAAAATCAATATGAGTACGCTTGATGTTGTCGGAAAAAGAATGGAGACAAGACCAAATGCCGACCTAACTATTGTCGGCACTATTGATGGAGCAAGCGAAAAAAACAGCAAAGACCTTGCTCTTATGCGTGCAGTTTACGCAAAGGATTATCTCGTAGAGAATTTCGATATTGACCCGAAAAAAATTACTGTTAAGGGTGGTGGATTGCCGCAAAAGCCTTCATCATTGCGCGACCCGGACGGCATTTCGGAAAATAGAAGAATTGAATTCTATAGTAATACACCGGACTTATTCAAACCTATATTGATACAGAGTGAGAACCAAAGACTTGCCGAGCCTTCTCTTATTGAATTTGTTCCTTATGCACTATCCGAAGATTCCATTATCACTTGGACAATGGAAATAACTCAATCGGATAGATTACTACGCCGAAACAAAGGCTTGGGTCTGCCCCCGCCAATGCAGTGGACTATCCGCCCGAACGAACTGACAAACAAGCAAGTACCTATTGATTATAAACTAACAGCTACAACCGTTAATGGCGTTGAGAAAACAGTTACCGGTTCAATTCCTATTGAATACTACTCAACGAACAGAAAGAAAACGGAAGATTTGCCGGATAGAATTGTTTCTAAGTTCAGTCTTATTCTTTTCGATTTTGATAAATCGGAAATCTCGCAAGCCGACCAAAAGATTATTGACGAATATATTATTCCGGCTGTTAAATATAACTCTACTATTAAAATTTACGGTTACACGGATAGGATAGGTGATGATAAATATAATCAAAAACTTGCTCGCCGCCGTGCCGAAGCCGTCAGGGATTATATTAAGAAAAAGAAGAAAGATGTCAAGTTAGATGTTTATGGTGTTGGCGAAAGTGTACCTATCTTTAATAATGATAAAGCAATAGGCAGACAACTTTCCCGTACTGTTCAGATTCATGTTATTACGCCAAAATAAGCATTGTCAATTTTAATTATTAGGGTTACTTGATAATACGGGTAACCCTTTTTTGTAAATATCTAAACAACAAGCTACAGGGCTAATGTACTATATTGATTATAAATAATATGGAGATTACATTATGAAAAAAATACTAATAGCAGGCTCTACCGGATACTTGGGTGCTTATATTCTAAAAGAACTTATACGCCAAAAATATCCGGTTAAAACAATTGTACGCAATCCGAAAAAAATTCCGTCTTCAATACAACAGAATAGTTTCGTGGATATAATAACAGCCGAAGTAACACAAGCAAATACATTAATTAACTGCTGTGAAGATGTTGATGTTGTTATCTCGACAGTTGGCATAACAAGACAAAAAGACGGATTAACATATATGGACGTTGATTATCAGGCAAATGTCAATTTGTTGAATGAGGCTCTACAATCAGGAGTAAGGAAGTTTATTTATATTTCCGTTCTTCACGGGGACAAACTGCGTGAATTAAAAATAATGGAAGCCAAAGAACGCTTTGTTGATTTATTGAAAAGTTCCGTTCTTGAATATACTATAATAAGACCAACAGGATTTTATTCCGATATGAGTGATTTTCTCAATATGGCTAAGAAAGGTAAGGTATATTTATTTGGGAATGGACAGTACAAAATGAATCCGATAGATGGTGAAGACTTAGCTAAAATCTGTGTACAGGCTATTAATACTTCCGAAACGGAAATAAGTATTGGCGGACCTGATATTTTAACTCAAAATGAGATTGCAACTTTGGCTCTAAATGCATACTCAAAAGATGTGAAAATTGTACATCTGCCTGATTGGATTAGAAAATTTACTATATGGTTTTTCAGGACTTTTACTTCATCTAAAATTTATGGTCCGATAGAATTTTTCTTAACGGTATTATCTGTTGATGGGATTGCTCCCAAATATGGACAACATAGATTGGAAACTTTTTTCAATAACCAAGTTAAAAATAATAACGACATAAATCACAGCACAAATAAGAATTCATAAATCTATTGATTTGTTATTCTTTCCATAAGTTAAAACGGAAGTGATATTGACAAAGCCCAGCCGAACCGTCCCGAAGCCACAGGTCCGATGCCCCAACGAACATCGAATGATAAGTAGAAAACATTGCTAATAAATGTAGGTATTCGGGATAAGCCGAAACCTATTTCAGAATAATGCTCATTGCCTGTATCGCAGTATATTGAATTTCCTTTTGCAAAAAAGCGAGAATATGCACCGCTTAGTATTAGGTTCAGTCCTCTCCCTTCGTACAATGGCAAACCTAATGCCCGCCACCATAAATCACCCAAATTAAGAGCGGCATGTGTGGCGTAGTACTCTCTTCCGCCGTATTTTGACGGAGGTGCCGTCAGGAATTGTCCGAATTTTGTAATGAACAACATTGAACTTTGCATCTTTGGCATATATTGCATAGGTATATTTGCCGAGCTATAAGCACCCTCCAATGAGAGATATAATTTAATTGGTCTGTATCCTGTGTATATAAGAGGAATGGAAACCTTATATCTGGCGACAAGTGAATAGAAAGATTTTTTGCTCTCTGTTTTCGTTCCAAATATAGTACTAAATTCAAGTTCATTCTCAAAATTTTCGCTTGTCTTGATTAAATTCACATCACCGGTTTGTCCTTTCAGAAAACCGACTATATATTTCCCCTCGGTAATATTCGGGTTTTCGCGCCATACCGCTTTTGAAAATAACGAACTATTAGTCATTTTCCGTAATGATGTTTGCTCGGATACATTAATTCCTGATTCCAAATTAAATAAAGATGATTTATATTCACCGGAAAGCGATAGCCCGTCTTGACGCATATAGTCGTAATAATCAAAATGGAAAAAACCGGCAAAAAAAGTATTCAGGATATTTGCATAACTTCTATCTAAGCTTAGCCGTGCTACTTTTGAAAACGCAGAAATACCGAGATTAATTGATTTATTGTCTTTCATATTAAATTTACGAGATAGCGTTCCTTCCCAAAAGACTCGTTTCAGACCAAGCGAATAAGAAGCTAAGCCACCTATTGTAAAATTTTTAAATGATAAATAAGTAGATAAACCGCAAGAGCAAGCATTGACGCGATTGTAATCAATGTAAGGGAATATAGTATATTTTAATGCGGAGTCATTAGAATTATTAGATTTCTTGCTTAGTGAATCGTTTGCTACGAGGCTATCAATTCTATGATAAATATCTCTTTCCTTCCGTGTTACTTCCCGCAAAGAGTTGTTCTCCCAAAAATTTGCTTTTGTGGAATCCGCATCTTCGGCAACTGAAATATTTTTTATTTTTTCCTGATGATAGATACTATCGGGTAACGGTTTGTTTAATACCACATCGGAATAAATACTTGTTCCCTTCAAATCCGCTTTCAAGTCCAACAGACCTTTTACGACTTCAAATCTTGCTTTGCCGGTAATTTCAAAAAAAGCGGGATACCAAATATTCTCTATGGATTTATTATATTTTTGCTTAATCCTTAGCGAGTCAATAAAGGCAATGACCGTATTATTCGATGGCTGTAAATCAGCTTCGACAATAGCATAATTATCTTCAAATATTTTGAGAATACCTTTAAATGCAGGGAAAAGTTTGGTTGCCGGAATAACATCAATCACATAGACATATTTATCATCATATATCTGTTTATCAATAATTTTATATTTATAATATGAAAAAGCATCTTTGCTTAGTGGTGTTTGAATGCTCACATCTCCAAAACGTACTTCATCATCATATAAATTAATAAACTTGGAAATCGCCATTAGATTTTGGCTCGGCTTTAGATTTGCTGTTTGCCGCCTCTGAATAATATAAGTACTTGATACATTCTTTATAAAATCAATATAAACATCGGAAAATGTTTCAAATAGAAATGCGCGATATTTTTCAGGGTCTTCTGAGTTTTCATTTTTAGTGCCTACATATAGATTTTTCCCACCTTGGCTGTTTGCAAATAATGTCCCGTCAAGTTCAAAAACAATTTTGGAATACAGTCGCCCTTTGAACGTTTTTAATTTTTCAACATTTTCCTGCTTCTTGGCTATTGCTCTACGAATTATTTCCATAGGTTCAATATTTCCGGTTACGGTAACTCCCTTATTCTTTACAGCAATTTCCTTCAAATAAACGAAAATAGTATCCTCGCCGCTATGCAGATTTACAATTTTGCTTTTATGTCCAATTGAAGATACTTTTAGGTCTTTTGTATCTTTCGGTACTTGCAATCTAAAAAAGCCACTTGTTGAAGAATAAGTTCCAATATTTTTATTAAGCACGCGAATTGTAGCCCCGGGCAATGCTTTGCCGGTCTTTTTATTAAAGATAAAGCCTGTGATAATGCTATTATTAGCCCAACATTCGATATTAGCGAAAATAGCGAAAAACATAATAACTGAAAGCAGTCGTAACATAATGATTATTCCATAATTATCATCTTTCTTGTAATTGTACTGCTATTGGTACACAATACATAATAATATACGCCGCTTTTCAGATTAAGTTTCCTTCCATTTATAGTTTCAACAAATTTTCCTGCCGGGTATTGTTTGTTATTAAGAATTGATGCGACTTCCTGTCCGCGCGAGTTATACAAGAACAAACTGACAAGTGAGGATTCGCGTAATTTGAAAGACACATAAGTGCGTCCCGAAAACGGATTGGGATAGTTCTGGTAAAGCACAGGGTCGAAGTCCGTATATATTGGCGATTCTTCTTCGACTGAAACTCCAATGGAATCAGGAATAATCAATGCCGTTAGTATTGTCGTTCTGCCTGTGTCCATTCGCGACCATATTGGTCGTATCGTACCATTGGTAGCGGCGATATTTGTATAATCTCCAAAAAACGCCGATTTAGTTGGAGCAAATGCTTCCTCGCTGATTTTGAAATTATCGAATGTTTTACCACCATCTTTGGAGACAGCCATATATACATCTGTCATTTTATCGGGATGATTGCGTCTGTCATAAAAAACGAAATACAAGTAACCGTTTGTTTGGTCAATAGTGAACCAATTTAAAAACTGTTGTTTCCCTGCTTTATCGTCATTTACACGAATTCTCTTAGACCATGTTTCGCCGCCGTCAGTAGATTTGAGCAACCAAACATCAGTATCATTAAGACCAAATTTTTGGTCGGAATAATTAATATACAAAGTACCGTTATGCTCACCCTTACTCAAATCGCAATCAATAATCGGAAGCCCGTTACAACGGTCTAATCCGGGAATATCATATTTCCAGCCACCATATTGCTTTGCAATAATCATATCGTTTTTTAACCAAGTATTACCACCATCTGTTGATTTATCAAAGTAAAGATTATTATGTCCCGACCAAACGACATATATTTCGCCGTTCGGTCCAATAGCAGGTACAGCACCTTCGACCGTGTTATCGTCATCTTTACAATCTCCGCCACGGTCATTTATTCTCATCGGTTTCGACCAAGTAGTGCCATTATCCGTAGATTTGGTAAATAAAATATTTGAACTGTCCTTTGCACCGCCTTGATATTTATCGAAAACCGTCCAAGTCATATAGATTATATTAGTTCTCCTATCAACTACCGCCCATTCCTTATCATGCATCTTGCCGTCTAATTCAGTGAACGAGCCGTCATTCCAAGTTTTGCCCATATCCAAAGATTTTTGACAAACAATTCTGTCCAGCCACTTGGGACCGGGGTATTGCGATAGATGGAAGAAATAGAAATTGGAATTTGTATCAACGAGGAGCATTGGGTCTCCCCAAACCCCATAACTTGATGTGAGCCTCTTATATTTCCATGTTTTCCCTGCATTACGTGAATATGCCACCAAATTTAAATTAGAACCCGCCACCATAAGCTGAGGGTTATTTATATCTATTGCAATCGCCGGCTCGTTCGGACGAGTACTCTGAGGGAAAACTGTAACATTCTTATGCTGCGAATACGTAACAGTAGCAATAAGTATCATTGATAAAAATAGAGAAGTAATTAATTTCATAAATATTTCCGTAATTTATTGTTAAGGATAATAAAATTTCAAACAAGCAAAGTATTACTGTTATATAATTCTTGTAAACGCCGATATGCTTTCTCAATATGATATGGTTTCATTATTTCTCTTTTTCTTTTTGTCCAATCGGCAATAATATTTTCAATATCGTTTATATCGGATATTTTGTTATGTTGGATAATGAAATCAACAGTTGCAAGCAATTCCAAACCGTATGGTGATTCAAAGCCCTCAATTAATTGTTGTAATACTTCTAATCTGGATTTTTGTTCATCGGATAAAGAGGATTTTACAAAATGAGAAACTTCTTCCTGACGTTTCAATGTAATTATACTATCGGGTTTGGTAGATTCATTATCGAAAACCAAATAATAGCCGTTTAGATATTTAAGTAGATGTTGTAATCTGTTTGAATAAGGACCGTAAAAACCTTTCTCAAAATCGAGATTGAGCGGTTCGTTCAGCTGCTGCAAAAAATAAGCAATTTTTTGAGCAACAAGCAAATTAACCGAATAACCCAAAATTCGATACTTATTCAAAGCAGATAAAAACATAGCTCTTGCGGGAGTGAGTTCGATATGTTTTTTGGTCGGCATGGTTTGTTCATTAAACCCCGGTTCAAAAATGACAATATCAATATCATCATTGAGGGTAGCAAGTTCATCAAGAATAATTTGTATTACGTCATTCCATTTTAACCCACCGTTGCCACAACCCAAGGGCGGTATTGCAATTGATTGAATACCATATTCATTTATCTTCTTGATAAGTTCTTTCATACCTTTTTCAATATATTCCATTTCTGAACGATTCCGCCAATGCCTTTTGGTCGGGAAATTAATAATGTATTTTGGCAAAAGTGAACCTGTTTCGGTTATCAGAATATCACCGATATCGAATTCATTTTTATCACAAATATTCTTATAAATTTTGTAATTATCGGGAAATGCTTTCTTGAAAGCAAGGGCAATACCTTTGCCCATAATCCCAACAGTATTAACGGTATTTACAAGCGCCTCAACGGGTTCATTAATGATATTTCCTTTTTTATACTTAATCATAATACCATTCCGATTTGATTGATATTTTAATGTTAATATTATTTTTTTGTAGTAATTCGGTAACTTTATCAACGGCTTTCTTATTAAATGCAGCAATTTGTTTAATAGCCGATAAATCCAATTCTTTATGAACTAAAAATTCCGCTTGCTTCCTTCTTTTTCTGTCAGGGTCATCTTCATTATCAAACCAAAAGTTTGATTTCGCAACCTTCCAATCTACATTATTTAAATCGTTTTCAACATTAAAAAATTGTGATAAATGATGATAACCATGTCCATCTGTAAATACATATTTTGTATTTCTTCTCTTTATTTCATCAAATGATGTAACAAGATAAATAATTTCTTCAGGTTTTCTTTTTGTTACATTATTATATCCATTTTGAATATTATACAGCATCGGCGACCTATACCCAAAATAAAAAGAAATATAATCGGAAAAATCCCCAAAAGGTGATATATCTATTGTTTTATTTCTTCTGCTTTTTATTAATGTATTATCACCGATTGAAATATAGTTATTATCTTTTTCAATACCGGCAGGACAAATGAGCTTTCCCTCATACAATATCTTCTCCAAATTATTTATATGGATAATTCGATAAAGGAATATTGGTGACGGTATATTCATAAATATTCCGTTTAATTTTTTCCAAATAACAATTTACAAAATAATAACAAATAATCTCTTAAACTCTTATTGTTTGTAAAAGAAAACATACTATTCATTATCTTCTGATAATGTTTTCTGTTCTGCCCTTTTCAATTCTGGGAAAATCTTTCCGGTATCCCCATCTGTCAGGGATTCTACATCTCTTAATTTTCTCTCAATTGCACGCGTACGTGTCCCTTTCACATCTTCAAGCTGCTTTAAACCCGTGCGAATATTTTTCTCCGCTTTTTCGATTAGCCCGCCGAATTTTTCAAATTCATTCTTTACAGCACCGAGAATTTTCCAAACTTCGCTACTCCTCTGCTCAATAGCCAAAGTCTTGAACCCCATTTGCAGACTGTTCAAAAATGCCGCTAATGTAGATGGACCTGTAACCGCTACTTTAAATTTATTACGAAGCTCTTCGAGAAGTGAGGCATTTCGCACTACTTCGGCATATATCCCCTCGAATGGCAAAAACATAATTGCAAAGTCCGTAGTATTGGGTGGCTCAATATATTTCTCGCTAATATCCTTTGCCATATTCTTTATTGTTCTATCCAAAGTTTTACGTGCATCTGTAATTTTTTCAGGAACACCATCATCATAAGCTTCTTGTAAATGCTGATATACATCTTTGGGGAATTTTGCATCAATTGGTAACCAAACATAATCTTTCCTGTTATCTTTCCCCGGCAATTTTATTGCAAACTCTACATTGTCTCGACTACCTTCTTTTGTTTTTACATCTTTGTCGTATTGCTCTGGTGCGAGAAGTTGCTCAAGCAACATACCCAATTGCACTTCGCCAAAGCCGCCGCGTAGTTTTACGTTGCCGAGAACTTTTTTCAGTCCGCCGACATCGTTTGCCAAATTCTTCATTTCGCCAAGACCTTCCTGCACGGCTTGCAATTGCTTTCCTACTGTTTCAAATGATTGGCTAAGGCGTGCATTTAAAGTTTTCTGCAATTTTTCATCAACAGTATGCCGCATCTCGTCCAATTGTTTATTGTTATCCTTGCGTATATTCTGAAGTTGTGCGTCAATAGTACTCCGTACATCTTTAATATTCGTTGTAAGCTGTTCGTTAATATCTTTCTGATGTTTGTTCAAATCCTCGAACTGCTGACGTAGCAGGTCGTTCAGTTGGTTGATATTTTCTGTAAATTTCCCCTCGAAGGATTTGAGCGATTGAGTAAGCTCTTCTCTATTATCTTTTGATGTTTTATTTGTTTCTTCTCTGTTTGCCTTAAATTCCTCATTGATATTCTTTCCGATAAGTTCTAAAGTTGCCTTGAACTGCTGAACGGAATCTTCCACATCTTTCAATTGTGGCTTTATATCTACTTCGACTCGTTTAATAAAAATAACAATCAAATTTATTATCGCAATAATAATTATGATAATCAGAAGTATTGCTACAATATCCATTTCATATACTCTTTTTTATTTTTTCAAAATGCTATCCTGCAATATAAAAAATGATATGGCATAAATTTGCATAAAGAGCAAAACGGCGGCAAAAAAGATATTTTTATTTATCTTGCGATATGAAAGAGAAGTATTTTACAAATATTAATATTGATACACTTGCCGGCAAACTGCTTGACGAAGCAAAATCTTATGCCGGCAAAGATTCTGAGCTAACACTAAATAAAGATGGGTATGCTCTTCTTGTGCTTGATATGCAGGATTATTTTTTGCGTCAAAACTCCAATGCTTTTGTTCCGTCCGCACCGGCTGTTATTCCGAAGATTAATTCGCTAATTGAATTGTTTGAACATAAGAAACTACCTATTTTCTTTTCGCAACATATTAATTCCAATGAAAATGCCGGAATGATGGGCAAATGGTGGAATAAACTAATTAGCAATAAGAACGAATTATCTAATCTGTCGGACTTATTGACTATCCCAAACGGAAGTATTATATTTCAAAAGTCGCAATATGATGCTTTTCATAACACTGCTCTCAATGATAAATTGAAAGCCAAAGACATTGACACTCTTATTATTTGTGGTGTAATGACTAATTTATGTGTAGAAACGACTGTACGCTCGTCTTTTGTACATGGTTATTCAACTGTTTTGCCGCTCGATGCCACTGCGGCGTATAATTATAATTACCACCGTGCAACGGCTTTAAATCTTGCTTTCGGTTTTTCTCATATTACTCTTACAAAAGATATAATAAAAGAAGTGAACAAAAATGATTAGGACCAAAGTAGTGATAATCGGTGCCGGACCAGCCGGTGTTGCCGCCGCAGTGCAGCTGAAACGTAATGACATTGATTTTATAGTTTTCGAGCGACACAGAATCGGCGGATTGGCGGCTAATGCAAATTTTATTGAGAATTACCCTGGTTTTCCAAAGGGTATTTCGGGCAATAAGTTTGTACTTATGCTCGAAAGACATTTTGCAAATTTAGATATTACACCTATGTATTCTGAGGTTAAAGCCGCCGATTTTAATAACAACATATTTACTATTACAACTAATAAGGAAACTTATCTTGCTGATTATCTGATTATCGCCACAGGTACTATGCCTTTGCAAGACAAATCAATATTGATTAAACCGGAAGCACAGCCAAAAGTTTTCTATGAGATAGCCGAAGCCGGACTTGACAATGTCAAATTGGCGGCAATTATCGGCGGCGGCGATGCCGCTTTTGATTATGCTCTAAATCTATCTGCACACGGTATTTCCTCTACTATATATATACGCGGCGAGTTGCCGAAAGCATTGCCTCTACTTATCCGGCGAGTTGCCGCAGACCAAAATATTTCAATACAAACAAATATGAAGCTCAAAGAAATAAGTGGTACAAATATAATTAACACAAAAATAATACATAAAAAACGGGAGTTATCCGTCAAAAGCGACTGTATCTTTATTGCAATTGGCAGACGTCCAACCGATGATTTTTTTTCCGAACATTTACGGAGGCAATTGTCGGCTTTACAGGAAAAGAGTAAATTATTTCTAACGGGAGATATTAATAATTCCCGATACCGTCAGGTGGCAATTGCGGCAGGAGACGGTCTGCGTGCCGCAATGGAAATTGTTCAAAGCATCGAAAAAGAAAATGAAAGTAATCGCAAGAACAAAGGATAACGACATAGCAACGGTCTTTGTGGCGGAGAACGAAACAGGAAAAATGTTTGAGTTCGTCGAATCCACTCAGCCGCCGCTAACGAGACGCGACAAATGGGTATTAATCATTTCTACTCTTTTCGGTTGTCCTGTCGAATGCACTTTCTGCGATGCCGGCGGCAGATATGAAGGCAAATTGTCTTATGAAGAATTAAAATTTCAGATTGATTATTTGATTAACATCCGCTTTCCGTCCGGTTATATTGATAGCAATAAATTCAAAATTCAATTTGCCAGAATGGGTGAACCTTCGTTCAATCCGGCGGTATTGGAATTGCTTCGCAACATACCCGCTTTGTATGATTATCGCTTGTTTCTACCTTCCCTTTCTACAATAGCACCGGCAGGTACAGATAATTTCTTCGAGGAACTTTTGCAATTGAAAAAAGAACTCTATCGTAATACATTCCAATTGCAATTTTCATTGCATTCGTCAGATACAAAGCAGAGAGATGAATTACTGCCCGTCAAGAAATGGAGCTTTGAGAAAATTGCGAAATATTCCGAACGCTTTTATGATAAAGGAGGAAAGAAAATTACTCTAAACTTTGCTCTTTCGCAGGATTCACTCTTCGAACCTAAGCAACTGTTGAAGTATTTCGCTCCCGAAATATTTCTTTTGAAGATTACCCCCATTAACCCTACATATAAAGCAGAGAAAAACAATATCAAATCGCTTATAACCGAAAAGAACAACCATAATGAAATAGTAAAAGCCGCCGAAGCCGCAGGTTACGGTGTTATTTTGAGCATAGGCGAATGGGAAGAAAATAAAATAGGCTCGAACTGCGGACAGTATGTCAGCACTTTGCAACAAGCAACAAATGTAGAAAACGCTTACGAATACGAATTATCCAAACTCTGATTTATTGTTCTTGCTCGGCGGCGTGGCAATTTCCAAACAGCCGACTCACCCCAGCCCTTTTCCAAAGAGCGAGTGAGCGAACAGCAAGAACACAAAACCGCACCCTGAAGGATGCGGTTTTGTAGTAATTTTTTCTACACTTTTCTACACTTTCTACATTTCTTCTACATATACCTATTACTTTTCAAAGAACGTGGAGTGAGCGAACACTCGTTTGCAATTTAATGGAATTGAGATGTGGCGACAAGAAAACGGTTTTAAAATTATTTTAAATGGAACAGCACTCTCACCCCAGCCCTCTACAAATGGGCGAGGGAGAAACAGCCGAAAGACAAAACCGCACCCTGAAGGATGCGGTTATTTTATTATAACTATTTTCTCCGACTTGCTTAAAGCATGTGGTGATTGGATATTGATGTATTCAGAAAATAAAAGCATTATTTTGCTGATGACTGCAAAATAATGCTTTTAAGAGCAATGCTAACTATATGGGAATAATTAGCTTATCTTGTCGGCGTGGCGGGATTTGAACCCACGACCCCTACTACCCCAAAGTAGTGCGCTACCGGGCTGCGCTACACGCCGTCCCCTAATAAAAAGGATTACAAAAATACGCTAAATTCCTGTATTTTCCAATTATTTTATTTAATTTCTAGGAAATATTAAAATGTTGATTTATTGCAATGCCTGTTCATTTTTTTTGATTTTTGAATTATTTGGAATGCATAAAGTATTAGAATAGTATCATAAGAGAAATATTTATAAATTATAAATATTATTAAAATAAAAATGATGAATCTTCGATTATATGTTTGTATCAGAATATAAAATCCCCAATAACTTGTCCGGTTGTTATCTTTAATGACCGGACTTGTTCTTTTTAAATAAAATCCGGTTAGCAAATAAAAAAAAGAGACCGACAAATATGCCGGTCTCGGTATAGTTGATGTTGTATTTTATTAATTACAAATCAATATGCACATTCCAGCCATGCTTGTCTTCGATTTCGCCGTATTGAATACCGGTAATTGTATCGTAGAACTTCTGAGCAAGTGAACCTATTTCCATATTATTGACAACAATTTCATTGTCATTATATTTGAACATACCGACCGGTGAAATAACTGCGGCTGTACCTGTTCCAAATGCTTCCTGCAATTTGCCGGCTTGATGTGCCTCGAAAACTTCGGCAATTTTGATGGGTCTTTCATTGACTTTAATACCCCATTCCTTTGCAAGTGTGATTACGGAATCGCGTGTTACGCCGGCAAGTATAGAGCCTTGTTCGAGTGAAGGTGTGTAAATTTCACCATCGATAACAAACATAATATTCATTGCGCCGACCTCATCAATATATTCGTGATTGATGCCGTCAAGCCAAAGAACTTGCGAAAAGCCTTGTTCCTTGGCAACCTTGCCGCCATAGAGTGATGCGGCATAGTTAGCGGCTGTTTTAGCACTGCCCAATCCTCCGCGTACTGCACGGACAAATTTATCCATTACTAATATTTTAACTGGATTTAAACCTTCGGGATAATATGAAGCAACGGGGGAAGTCATTACAATTAACATATAATCATCTGATGGATGCACACCCAAGAAATTACTGGAACCAAACATAACGGGACGCAAATATAATGAATGCCCGCGTTCCTTCGGTATCCAATTTTTGTCAATCTTCACAAGTTCCGTCATAGCATCAATCAATTTCTGAACGTCATATTGGGGAATACATAATTGTTTAGCCGACCTGTTCAGACGCTTCGCATTCATATCGGGTCTGAATAAATTAGCACCGCCATTAATATCACGATATGCCTTCAATCCCTCGAATATTGTTTGACCATAGTGCAGTGTACACATTCCGGGTTCAATTTCAAGAGGAGCATAAGGCATAATTTCACCATTGTCCCAAGTTCCGTTTTTAAAATTGGCAATGAACATATAGTCGGAAAAGTATTTTCCGAAACCGAGATTACTCCAATCAATATCGTTAATTTTTGTTTTATCTATCTTGCGTATTTTAATATCGCTCATCTTCTTTCCTTTGTTTTATTCAATTATTTAGCTTTAACATCAGTACTATCTAAACGAATTACATAGTGAAATTATTGATTATCCAAATCGCGAGGAATATTAGAAAGTGATTCGATGATTTTCTTAGTAATATCACTCACCTGTCCGTATTTTTCCAAAAGTTCGCCACCGGCTTCATAATTGCCTTCTGCCTGCATAGTCAGAACCATTCCGGCTAATTCAGCCACTTTGTCCATAAAAATATCAGGATTATAGGTGAGTTTGCCATTATCGTCTAATATAATTGCTCCCTTTTCCATTAGGAAGTTCAATTGAATTACATTAGCCTTGCCGTGTGCTTCTTCGGCACCGAATCTAATCGAACGATAAAGCCCGGGAATATACGTAGCAATAGTTCTCTTCATTTCCTCTTCGTCAATCAATCCTTTTTCGAGCAAATGCTTGTGATTGTACATACCGAGAATGTCCGCTTTTAATTCTTCTATTGCCGAAAATCTTTCCTTGAATGCTTTGCGTACAGCTAAGTCTTTTTTACCGTAAACATAGCCCCTGCCGAGTGTATGGCTTACCTCGTGCAGAGTAACGAAACTTGTAAATGAATTCTTGGAGCAATATGGAATTAAATCCTCAGCCATAACTGCTTTGGCAATTGGCATAACAATCTTGTCAAATTTGGCTTCCATAATATTTTTATACATAGATTTCTTTCCACCTTTTGTTGCGTGAACGCGCGGGTCATTCGGCAGAGATGCGGCAATTGTTTTAGTACCACCATTGCAATCGCCACCGAAATAATACACATTGACGACCTGCAAGATATTACCGCCACCGGCGGACTTACGGATATACTTCTTATCATAGGGTAAGTGATGCTCGAAATAATCAATATTATCTTTGTACATATCCAGCAGTTTTGATGCTTCTTTGTCCTTAATCATTACCACACCTTCGAATGCAGTTTTATAGTTGAACATAGCATCGGTATAGTTTTCAATTGGACCAATAACAACATCAATGTCATTATCTTTAATATCCATCCAAGCCATATCGCTCTCGTAATATTCATCGGTTCTAAAAGCTTTGGCGCGTAATGTTAAATAATTTTTCAAAGTCGGATTGTCGGCATACTTAGCGGCTTCGTCCAGCAAGTCAGCCATTTGTAGCATTTCGGGGTATGCTTCGTGATATGGAATTGTTTTTAATTTATCACCATCACGGACAACTACTGTATATTGTGATTCTAAATCTTTTTTTTCATCGGGATTATTTTTGATATATTCCTCAAATTCTTCTTTTGTTAAATCTTGGGGATATAGATTGCCTTGTGCAGGTCTTACATCAGGACCATTACCGACAAATCTTTTTTCGCCGAACATTGCGTCATAAGGTCCGTACCAAATTTTTATATATCTAAGCAATTCATTTGCTTCGGGTGCATCAATTTTAGCAAGCGAATCACGCAAAGCGATTCCGTCATAAGTATTTTGTCTCCAAAATAATTCATCTGCAATTTTACCGGCTTTTGATAATAACTCAACAACTTTCTTTTGGTTGTCAGTCAGCCAAGAAATATCGGTCGTAATAGTAACCGGCGAAAAAGCTTCTAATCGTTCATTTAGCATAGATTTTTCCGTTTCAGTTTTGTTTTGTGGGCTTGTTTCTTTCTTATTGCAAGAAAATAATGCGAATGCAAATAAAAAAATTGCAATCAGTCTTAAATTTTTCATTATTTTTTCCTTAATTTGTTATTTAATGTAAACTTAAATTTACAATGTAATGTGTGAGTTTGCAAATTATTTTATAAAAAAGTTTGTTTAAGGTAATATTTAGGAATTTGCTTTGAGGAGTTAAAGATGAATGCAATGCCTCTTCTTATTATTGCTGTTGCCATATTTGCTTTGGCTTACAGATATTATTACGCTTTTATTGCTACAAAAGTTGTCGTACTCAACGATTTAATCCAGACCCCCGCACATAAATTTTATGACAGGCACAATTATTATCCAATGAATAAATGGGTATTGTTCGGTCATCATTTTGCGGCTATTGCCGGAGCCGGACCACTTGTGGGACCTGTATTAGCGGCACAGTTCGGCTATTTCCCCGGATTTGTGTGGATGGTGCTGGGTTCGGTAATGGCAGGCGCCGTTCATGATTATGTGATTTTTGTAGCCTCAATCAGACACGAAGGTAAGTCTTTAGCAGAAATTGCTTCAAAGGAAATAGGCAAGACAGCCGGCTATACTGCATCAATTGCCATATTTATTATTATGGTGGTTGCTTTGGCAGGTCTCGGTATTGTTGTAGTTAATGCACTTGCCGAGAGTTCTTGGGGGGCATTTACTATTTTTTGCACTATACCGATTGCTTTCTTTATGGGTTGGTGGATGTTCAAGTTCCGTCCGGGAAAAACGGTTGAAGCAACCGTTATGGGTGTAATTATGCTTACGCTCGCAGTAATTTTCGGCAAAGATGTACCGGGTTCATTTCTAGAACCATATTTCCTGTTATCAAGGGAAACATTAACAATTGCTCTTGCTGTTTACGGTTTCTTTGCATCTGTATTACCCGTTTGGATATTGTTGTCGCCACGTGATTATTTAAGTTCGATTATGAAAATCGGGGTGATTTTTTTATTGGCAATAGGGGTGATTGTAGTTGCACCGGATTTGCATATGCCGGCTTTCACGGATTTTATTCACGGCGGAGGACCGATAATCAAAGGACCGCTTTTCCCGTATTTGTTTATAACAATAGCATGTGGGGCTATTTCGGGCTGGCACTCGGTAGTCAGTTCCGGTACATCGCCAAAGATGCTTGACAAGGAATCTCATATTAAATTTGTAGGTTTCGGAGCTATGTTGGTCGAGGGTTTGGTCAGTATTCTTGCTTTGATTGCGGCAACTTCAATGTTCCCGCTTGATTATTTCCAAATTAATGTACCTGTTGATAAGTTCACCGAACTTATTCCGCAATTGAAAGCTATGGGATTTACTCAGACAAACTTCGAGATGCTAAGTAGAGAGGTAGGTGAGCAACTTGCCGGCAGAACGGGTGGCGCAGTCTCTTTGGCTGTCGGTATGGCACAAATATTTTCATCAATTCCCGGGCTTTCGGGATTAATGTCATATTGGTATCATTTTGCTATTATGTTCGAGGCTTTGTTTATTCTTACGGTGATTGATGCCGGCACACGAATAGCACGCTTTATTTTGCAGGAAGTCCTTGGCAAATTCCATTCAAAACTCGGTGAGACTAATTGGGTGCCGGGAACAATTATCACAAGTGCATTCGTTGTATTTATCTGGGCGTATTTTATTTATTCAGGAAGTGTGGCTACTATTTGGCCTATGTTTGGTGTTGCCAATCAACTCTTGGCTACCATTGCCCTAACGGTAGGAACTACGTTTATTATTAATCGGGGCAAGTTCAAATATGCCTGGGTAACAATAGTACCGCTTGTGTTTGTGGGTTCTATTACAATTTATGCCGGTTTTTCAAATATCTTTTTAATGTATATACCGATGTTGAGCATTGCTGGTAAATTTGTTCCCGGATTGTTGAATTTAATTCTGACCGTTGCAATTTTATCAAGTGTATTCGTAATAATAATAAGTTCTGTCAGAAAATGGGTGAGGACTATTAAAACAAAGGATTATATTGCCGACGAGGCTTTAGTTACAATTGAAGGAGAATAGGAAATTATGAATCTAAAGAAATTATTAATTATTGTCATATCTGTATTTGTTTTCATTTTGCCAATGAAAGCGGAAATTATTCTGAAACCATACTTACAGGCATTGACACCAACTAGTGTCTATTTGCTTGTTGAATCAGATTCAAAAAGTGAAGTACGTGTACTATACGGTGATGATGAAAACACAAGTCTTTATCACAATACGAATTATTTTCTTAAAACGACATCGAAGACACCTACCTATGTTCATAGGATTGAACTTGATAATCTAAAACCCGGAACAAAGTATTATTATCGTGTATTACAGGACGGTATTGACACACAGCTCGAAACGTTTACCACACCGCTTGATGACGGACATTTGAAAATCGGCATTGCAGGAGATTGTCGTTCTAATCCTGATTTATGGGCAAGAGTGCTTGATTCGCTTTCCTCAAAAAAAACGGATATTTTATTGCTTACGGGCGACATAGCGAATACTCCCGCGTACTCTGCTTGGAAAAAAGAATTTTTTGTTCCGGCATTATTGAGATTTGCAAAGTCCACTGCATTTTATAATGCTACCGGTAATCACGAGGGTTGGGATATTAATACAAAAGCATTTATTCAGGCTCCTGCTTCCCCATCGGAGAAACAGGAATATTTTAGTTTTGAAATCGGAAATGCCCTTTTTGTAGTACTCAATAATGAAATGAAAATTAACAAGGGTTCGCAACAGTATAAATTTCTGGAAAAAGTCCTAAAAAATTCGGAAAAAACTTGGAAAATAGTTTTATTCCACAAATCGGCTTATGTTGCCGGTGGTCATGGTGAGTATCTACCAATGAAGAATGTTGCACGCAAATTATTCAAAAAATATAATGTAACACTTGCGATTTCGGGGCATTCGCATTTCTATCAAAGGAATTTCGTTGACGGAGTGGAACATTTGACGGTAGCCGGTGGTGGCGCCCCGCTTTATTCGCCGAAAAAGAAGAAATATACAAAAAAATCATCACGCAAACATCACTATGCTATTTGTGAACTAAACGGAAATACATTAACGTTCACCGTCTATGATTTAGATGGGAATATTATTGATTTATTCAAAAAAATAAAATAACGACATCTGCTTGTCAAAACCTGCAATTTGTCTATCAAGATTATAGAAATATGAGCTCGACAGATTAGCATATATCCAATAATTATGATTTAAATTTCTTTGAATATAGGTATAAGCAAATTACGGAGAATATTGAAATTGCTAAAAATGGTATCCACATAATCCAAGGGTGGTAGCTGTTCCAAAGTAACTCTGTTGCTTGTTGCTCGGTAATGTGTAGTTGCTTGGATAGGTATAATAATGCTTTGCCGGCATTAACTCCGGCGATGCTAATGCCATGCTCCGACAAATATCGCATAGCTAATGCTGATTTTTCTGCAAAATGCCCATATAGAAAACCACCGAGTAAAGCCCCCGAACCAAGACCTATTGCCATTGAAAGATTGAGATAACCGAGATACATTGATTTTTCATTAGCTCCTGCAATTGATGAGAGATAATCGGTAAATTTTGGGTTTGTTATCATCTCTCCGAATGTATATACAACAAAACCGAAAATAAGGAAACTACCGCTAATCGTAGTTCCTGCAAGCGCTATGCCTGCCGTAGAGAGTAGTACCCCAAGAATTATTGCTTTTATTTTTGGTATTTTGCCTGTAAGTTTCGAAATATATACAATGAAAAATGTAATAAGTATTGAATTAATAAAATATAGCCACTCGTATGAAATCATTATTCCTCTTTGTGTTTCACTTGTCATAAACTGCGGCAGTGATTTGGCGATTGATGATGTATTCGACCAATCAATAATAAAATTTTGAAATGTTTCGTAGAACTGCATATATATTATTGCAAAGCCGGACATAGACAAAATAAACATATAAACTTGGGGGCGTGCAAATGATTTCATAGCAGTTCTGACAGGACTAAACAAATCCACATTTTTTACGGAAATGTTGTCCGTTTTCCAAAAGAAAGCTATAAAATAATTAATTAGTATAATAAGAGCAGAACCCCAAAATACTGCCGCCCAAGATAATTCCTTCAGGTATTTGGACAATGGCGGTGCGGCTATCAGCGCAAGATTGAGCAACATAAAATATATTCCCCAAGCGATAGAGGTATTTTTCCCGTTCAGTGTAGCCGCCAGAGCGCCCTGCAATGCAGGTTTGAACAAGCCGGAAGCAAAACCAAGTAAAAGGATTCCTGCAAGAAACGGAACAAATGCCGTCTGTGTTGCAAGTACAATATATGAAAGAATAATAAGGAAAAGTGAGAGTAATAATATTCTTTTCCTGCCGAATTTGTCAGGTATGCCACCTAAAAAGAATGGTGTTAGATTTTGAAGCATTGCCCAAATAAAAAATATTATACCTTTGAGCGATTGCTCCCAAGCGAGACCGCCGGCTACATCTTTCTGTGCAATATATACGGACATTTGCAATAGCACCGACCAATAAGCAAGTTTTTCCAACATCTGTAAAATGTTCAATAACCAAAACTTTGACGGCAATGTACGAACTATTGTAAATGTTGATTGGTTCCGAGAAGTGTACATTTTGCTATTCGGCATTCTCCGGCTCCAAAGGACGTAAAACGCTTATTCCTTTATTGGATTTCTTAGAATGTGCTAAATATTGAGAAATGGTTTTATCAATAATTACTTTCTTCTTTATTGATGAAGCGTGCATAAAATGTGCTTTGCCTGCTTTGCGATATATCAATCCGGTGTGCGAATAATCTAAGCCTTTATTTGTATTGACTATTGCTATAATATCGCCTGTCTGCAATTTTGATTCTATTTTGCTTACTTGCAATTTAGGAATATAATAGTAAATTCTTTTATTAATTGCAGTCTCGAATGATTTGATACTTTTCACAAATGCAGGATTATTCTTCAGCTGTTTGTAGTATTGTGGGTGCTTGGACATAAAAGAGACATTGAATTTAATTGTTTTGCCCCCAATTTGCTTTGAAATATCTGCAATAGTTCCTTTCCTTACATTGTCATAAATCCAATCGGCTGTGTAATGCAGACGTGAAGTATAGTCGTTAATAATACCTTTACGATAACGCAATAATGTAATTTGCTCAATAAGTGCATTATAGGAATATTTTTCTTGCTTGATGAGCCGTGCAAGAGCCAAAGAGTTTTCAAAGAATGTAACACAATCAAGTTCATCTAAATTGATAATACATTTTTCCTTTGAATAAATATCAAGAGTGCCGCCCTTGTAGGATTTCCCAAGCAGTTCGCTTGCAACATTGCCGATAACCGTACTAAGCGGCAAATCACTCCACTGCTTTGCCACTGCCTTTTCAATTATTTTAGTAAAAGTGGAATTATTTGACATAGTAGGAAAGCGAGAACCTGCCCTTGCTGCAAACGGCAGAGCAAGTGCAAGCGATGATATTCCTATGATAAACTCTCTTCTTTTCATAATCATTCGTTTCAAAATAATATAAAGCAGGCAATAAAAAAAATATAAAAAATTATTAATAGCCATTTGCTACAGATGGATAAATCATATTAATGAAATTACTTCTGTAAATCAGTGAACCAAAATCAAAAGAGAGTCGGAGACTATTTGCCAGAGAGATACCGGCGAGTAAGGAAAAATATCCTTTATCTTTCTCATACATATAGGAGACACCAATGATGGTAAATATGCGCAAATCGCCAATTATTTTCGGGTCTGCCGAATAGAATAATTGTTGTTCAAATAAGAATTGAAGGCTGGTGATACTATTAAATTGTCGATGAGCGTTCAGTCTAAAAAAATTCTGTCTCAATTTAAAAGCAATATTATTATCGCCATCTCTTGTTAGAAAATGAGCATACTCCAATCCATAATCACTCAATGCCGCAAAAAAGGCTTTGTCATTTAAAGATGATTGATATATTCCCTGATTGGAAAAAATTCTCAATCTATCAAAATGGCTAAAACTGTAATTAAAATATAGAGGGAAATCAAGAAAAGAGGAAATACTGTTTTCGGTTTTATAGCATAATACTGTTAAAGCACCTAATCCCATATTCATTCTCTCGCTACCTAGGAATCGATTTGAGTCATTCATAAAGTCGTCTTCTGAAAAACAAAATGAAGATAGCATTATTAAAATAATAATAATCTTGCGCATTATCAGTACTCCCTAAACATTACTTAAATAATCATAATTAAAATAGGAAAAAAATATGTAAAAAAAAACCTTTCGCCAAAATTGGGAAAGGTTTTATAAAAAAAGCAAGAAATAATTATCTCGAATAAT
Source organism: uncultured Hyphomicrobiales bacterium (assembly GCA_964581505.1). Classification (GTDB taxonomy): domain Bacteria; phylum Bacteroidota; class Ignavibacteria; order Kapaibacteriales; family UBA2268; genus CAZOOR01. The sequence goes on along the minus strand of CAZOOR010000006.1, from coordinate 18,243 downwards.
ATTCTACAACGAGAGGAATTTCGCAAATAACAGGTATATCCTCACGCTCGGGAACATTCAAATAGCGAGCGTTAAAGTCCGCCTTCGAGAGTTCGATATACGTAGGAGCGCCGGCATTTCTGATAGATTCCTGAATACCTATATGCTTTTTACTTTTTTCGCGAACGCCAACTAAATCGTTAGGTTTAAGCGAATAAGAAGGAATATTCACACGGCGACCATTGACATTAAAGTGTCCGTGCGAAACATATTGTCTTGCCGCATAAATTGTCGTTGCAAAACCTGCTCTATAAACAAAAGCATCGAGACGTGATTCCATTAATTGAATCAACAAATCACCGGTATTACCGACAAGCTTAGATGCCTTTTTGTAATAATTGGACATCTGCTTTTCGGAAATGTTATATTGCAGTCTTAATCTTTGTTTTTCAAGCAATTGACGACCGTAATCCGATTGCTTGGAACGTCTTCTTGACGGACCGTGCTGTCCGGGACCGTAATTTTTCTTTTGTGTAACTTTTCTGGCTTTGGGAGTTAGCTCCAGCCCCAATTTCCTCGAAATTTTCACTTTTGGGCCGTTGTACTTCATTTTGCCTCTCTTAAATTATAATGTATTATTAAACTCTTTTTTTAAAGAACTACAAAAATAAGCAGAATTTCAATAATTTACAAAATATTTTTTTCTATTTATTTAATGACGTTTAATATCTCGTTCAGGATATAAGTCCCACCCGATAATCTTACTATATATGTACCGGTGGCGAAATATCTCAAATCAAGCTCAAATTCATTTTTTCCTTTCCTAATATTTATACTTCGGTTTGCTATTGTTCTGCCGTCCGTACTATATATTCTCAGATTATAATTCGCCTGTGGTAAATGATTAAATTGAACTGTAATAATCTCATTTGCCGGATTTGGGCTAATAATCATTAATGCCGCTTTGGAAGTATTAATAATATTAAGATTTTGCATACATACAGCCTGTGCTTTTAGGCTTCCGTCCCGTGTGCTTATATCAATAAAATCATTATCCGTCTTCAAGTCATAAATATCAAAAGGGGTTGTGGTATGCCTACCAAGTAACACCATACCCGATAATTCAGTTAGTACGCTCTCGCCTCGAGTTAGAATAACGTTGCTGTCTTGTATCGTCAAAATTCGTTCACCGGCAATAATCGTATCATGCCTGATAATACCATTTGTTAGTAGTTTCGGCAGAAATATGTCGGCATAGAATTTGATTTTTGCCGAATATGTGAGGTTAATAATATCCTCGTTTAGTACTTCAATTTTTGCACGTAAGGGAATACGGAAATCCTTTTTGCCAATAATGCCGGTTGTATCGGGCATAGAAACTTCCGCCAATCCACTTCCGTAACCGTCAATCCTGATATATTGCTCATCTTGGCAGGGTGCGTTGATTTCGATAACCAAAGAATCAGCAAAATGTTTCAACACTTTTGGCGTAAACTCAATATTTATTTGATATAATTCGCCCGTTGCCAATCGGAGCGGAAAAGTAGGCGGGGACAATATATGATAAGCCGTAGGAGCGCCTAAGATGAAGATGTCCGAAATAATCAGAGTATCCACTCCGATATTGCGAATAAATACATTATCACTTTGCTTGGTATTAATCAGCACTTGTGCAAAGTCAATTTCGGAACTATGTTCAATTAAGTTTTCCCTATTCTTAATTTCTGCTAATGTTGTTGCAGTACAACCGTTTGTATCGCTTATTGTTAAATAATATGTGCCTGCTGTATTGATTGTAATTGAAGCAGTTGTATCGCCTGTACTCCATAGATATTTTTTATATTTATGTACGGATTTGAGAGTTATTTCCTCGCCTTCGCAAATGGCAAAACCTCTTTCCGATTCTATTTCGGGTTCCTTATATGGATTGAATATAACCAATATACTATCAAAGGCGGAGCAATAAGCGGCATTTGTTACTTTAACTGTATAGAGAGCGGTTTTCTTGACAACAATAGTGTCTTTTGTTTCACCCGTTGACCAAAGTATTCTATTTCCGATATTTGTCCGCGCAATTAATATTGCCGAATCACCCCTGCATAAAGTCTCTGCTTGTATTTTTATTATTTTGATTTTAGGTGCGGGTTTTACCTTTAACTCGAATACTGCTGTATCTGTACAACCGGCTTTATTGCTAACAATTAGCGAATAAAGACCGGCAACTTTAGCCTGAATAGTATGTGTAGTATCACCGGTTGACCAAAAATAGGAATAGTCCGGGCGGATATTTGTTGCTTCGAGCAATAGGCTGTCGCCGGAGCAAATTTCACCGCTACCGCCCTGTGCAATTATTGCTTTTGGTAACGAAGCAAATATTATATTAAGCGTATCAACACCTTCGCAACCTCCCGGAGCCTTCACTCTAACAGAATAGACACCACTTTTCTTCACTCGAATTACATAGTTCGTCTCTCCTGTTGACCATAGATATTCATACGAACTTGATATCGGTTCGGCAATTAGAACGATTTCACGCCCTTCACAAAATGGCGGTGGTGGTGTTTTGATTTTCACTTTCAAGTCATCACCGGCAGTAATATTGAGCGTATCAATCGTTTTGCAGGCATTACGAACCATCGTTGTTAGTGTTATTCTCCCGGTGTGCTTAACTACAATACGAGGTGCAGTTTCACCGGTTGACCAATGATACAGATAATTAGGTTTTTGTGGTTCAGCTACAAGAACAACACTATCCCCCGTACAGAATGAGGTTGGACCTAATGCTTTAATTCGTGTTGCCGGTTTTTCGAGGCTAATGATTTCCGTACTTGCAGTACGGCGGCAACTTCCTCGTTCAATTGTAACCGAATATTTGCCGCCTTTTGTAATAAGAATTTTTTCTGTTGTATCGCCTGTTGACCAATAATATTTATTTCCTGAATTTTGCGGATATGCTTGCAGTAGTAGTGTATCGCCTTCACAAATTTCTTTATCACCGAGAACAATAATAAGCGGTGTAAAAGCAGGAACTGATTTTATTTCAATAGAATCACGTGTCGTACAAGCATTTGCCTCCACGGTTAAATAATATTTTTTGCCGCGAGTGATTAGAATACTTGGTGTGCTTTCGCCTGTTGACCAGCGATAAGAATAATGCGAACTATCCGGCAGTGCGTATAATCTCAATGTGTCTCCATAGCATAGTTCGGTCGAACCGTTTGGTACAATTTTAGATTTCGGAGCCGGTGTAATATGAACTAATATGCTATCTTCAAAACTTAGTGAACCGAGAATTACCCTTATCTTATAATAACCGCTTTGTGATAATTTCAAATCCAAAAGCATAGGATTTTGCTCAGTCGAGGAAAATCCCTTAGGTCCCGACCAGCGAAAAGAAGCGGCATCAGCGTCACGGGAAATCGTACAACGAAGTTGAATATCTTCATTTTCGCAAGCATTGATGATGCTCGGTGTATAAAGATAAGTCATATAACTCTGTACGAATGCCGGTAGTCCTTTGTTCGAGCTTCTTCTGTTCAAATTAATTGCGGATAGGCTAAAGCCCGCATTTGCTCCGTTTTCATTGGGTTTGCTTATTCTTGCAATAAAATACTGTCCGAGTGAAGCAATATAAATCTTGCCGTCAGGTGCAAGTTGTAGCTGCGCAAGCCGTTCATTTGCTCGTGCAATTTCCTCACGCGAGTTTATTATATATGTAGAATTTTTACTTTCGATAGTATATTGAAACAGAATGTTTCCTGTTGATACATATAGTATTTTGCTGTCAGGTGAAAATTCAATGCCGTAAGGTGTATATCCGGCAATAGGAATTGTCAATGGGTTAGTGAGCGTTCCATTGCCGGCGTTATAGTCAAATATTTGAAAAACTTCATCATCAGGTATTACGATTGCTAAGGTTCTACCGTCAGGAGAAATTTTCATCTGTCCCTTTGCATTTGCCGTAGTCGAGTTATGCAAACTTCCGGTCATAGAAATATATGGAGTTGTATTAACACCCGAAGCTGTAATAGAATAACTATAAAAAACGTTATTTCCAAGACCGTGAACAGTAACAAAAAAATTTACTCCGTCAGACGCAAGTGTTGCCGTTAGTTTTTCCGTAATAGGTCTAATCAACACACGATTTTTTTCAATAACTGCGCCCAATCCGCCGGCTCGTCTAATATCAATAGTGGAATAGGAAAAGGCACGTGTATTGGAATTAAGAGTAAAGACATAATACAATCCGTTATGCTGTGGATTGGGAATAATAATTGAAGATTGGCTGGCATCACCATTGCCGTTCAAGCCGCTACCGTTCAACATAACTGTATGGTTTTTGTTCCAAATAGTTGTCCCGTTGGTATAGAAAAGCAACCCGCCTATTGTATCGGAAATAGCGGCACAACCCTCAGGCGATGCTAATGCTCCATTATTAATTGTTCGCACGGTAGAACCAGACGGTGCAAATGATAATCCTGCTCCGTTTCCAAAATACCAATTATATGCTTCCCGCTGTGAATAAGCACTAACAGTAAAAATATATAACAACAATATGATTAATAATTTCTTCATTTTTTGTCAAAGCTTATCAATTCAACCGAAATAGCAAGCCAACGAATTTTTTTATATTTTTCCCGATATATTTCCGATTTGATTAAACCGTTTTTTGCAGAATAAAATATTTTTGAATACTCCCAACCTGTTGCTGTTTTATACGATATTCCGGTATAATAATAACACACAAACTTACCGGCAGTTACACTGATACTTGTATCTAATGATGTAATTGTTTTCTGCGTGCCGCCCGATTGCCAAGAGAAGCCTTTTGCACCCTTATATTTTGCTTCCAGCCATTCCAATAGAGATTGCCCTGTTCGATATTTCCTAAAACGCAACCCGTCATTTGAATTTGTTTGCCAATAATCTGTATAATGCGATGTTCTGAACCAATTTGCCTTTTCAATTACAGTATCTTTAACAACGGAATCAGTATATACAAAGCTATCAAGCATTTTTCCTGTGGAGTCGTATTTCTTCACTTGGTATAACCAAGCATTACCAGGGGAAAGCGGTTTAATCCCATTAATATTAAGGGTGTCTTGATTAACGGGAATTATATTAATATTTTCTTCAATTTCGAATGGGTCTGCACAAGAATAGAGTAAAAATCCGAATATTATAATAATCGGATAAAGAATAGTAATTGCCGCAATATGATTTTTAATTATTCTAATGGTTCAGTCCGCAAACGTTTTTTATTAAAACGAATATATCAGACCGTAATTTAAACCAATTTTTGAACTATTAAAATAATTTTTTTGATATGAATAAGTAAGATTATTAAAATCAACACCGAGAATGAGAGAGAAATTATCCAACACACTATATTCAGTACCCAGCATAGCTCTTGATACAAACCCAAGATTATTTATACCTAATGAAACCTGTGCGAAAGGACGCCAATTATTTATTTCATTAAGACTGTATTTCAACGTGCTAGTGAATGTCGTGAAATTCGGTTGCTGTTCGTAGATGAATTGCTTGCTGTCTTTCGTCCCTCTGTATTGTAAAAAGAAAGTTTCCTGACGAATATCCAAGCCGATACTGAAATTATTATTAAGTGAATAGGAAACAGCAATAGCCATATTGTTCACCGGAGAATATTCTTTAGGAGAAATAGTAGCTGTCTTTATACTACTATACCTACTATTGCGAAATTCAACGGAAAGTCCATAGTTATTATCGACTGCAAGAGTATTGAATAGGGACTTGTATTCATCTGTATTCGACAATATACTATTTGCGGGTAGTAATTCCGGTACTATTGAAGCCACAGGTGAGTTAAAATCAGCGGCGGATAACTCCAAAATAATAGTATTCTTGCTTGTCTCCTCTGCACCTTCTTCGATGTCAGCATTATTAAGATTAATGCCTTCGGCATTAATATTTGCATACTTAATCCCGATAGTATTATGCACATCAGCCCTTTGTGTATTTATCTCTTTTGAGGACACCGAAGGTATATTCAGCCGATTTATATCGGTAGGAATAATTTGCGTAACATTTTTCATAATGTCAAATTTAGCAATATGCAATTGTCTTTTTTCATTATTGCCGTTATATTGGAATAACAGAAGAAAAGCAGTAAGAAGGAGTGAAACTCCCGCCGCTGTATAGAAAAGTTTGTTAGAAGGAGGTTCGGTCGTATTAGCAGACTGTGGCAAATCAAGCCCCAAGCCGGCAAACACGGCGGCTTTTGATGCTCCGGGAACAAGAACATTGCCCGTACCTGTACGGACGGAATTTTTGATACCGATATGTGATTTGAATTGCTGACGAAGTTCATCATCAGATGACAGCATAAGGAATAATTGGTCTTCCTTGCTCGGGTCTAATGTCCCGTCTGCAAATTCAAAAAGCATATTTATTTTATCACTATGTTCCATTTAATCCGCTAAATCCTTCAAATACGGTTCTAAAATTTCGATTAATTTTTTATGCGCCCTAAAGACCCTTGATTTTGCGTTGGAGAGACTTGTATCGCAAACTTTTGCTATCTCGTCGTAGGGCAACCCCTCAAACTCACGCAAAATAAATGCTTCACGTTGTTTTTCTTGAAGTAATGGTAGTGTTCTTACAATGATTGAAAACAATTCATCACTTTCGTATTTTCCTCTCTCATCTACAAAGAAACTATCCGGTTCAAACGGCACTGTCGTTTTCTTATCTCTATAATATTTCAGGCAAAGATTGCGAGCAATTGAAAGCAAATATGCTTTTGAATTTTTTATATCTTTGCCTTCGCCAATTCTTTTGTAAAACGTAATAAACGTTTCCTGAAATATATCTTCTATCTGCTCTTCACTTTGAATCATATAATGAATAAAGCTACGAACATTTGCCGAATGTCTGTCATACAGTTCCGAAAAAGCGGCATTTGTCTCGCTTTTCTGCTCGCATACTATTGCGATTAACTCGGAATCCGAATATGTATTTAATTTTTTTTCCAAAATATTATAACATTCGGTTAAACATAAGTACCATTACATTAAAAAAAGTTGCATTCCATTATTATAATTATTAAACAAACTTACTCATATTAAACAAAATATGAAGCAAAGAGTTACATCGATAATAATAATTCTACAATTCGAACTTATAATTTAATAAAACTTGCTGAAAAAACAAGACTTTGCTTGTTATTTATATTGATATAGTAATACCCTTTAGGAAGCTCGCCAATCTTTATGGAAATCTTTTCACTTGTCTTCGGTATAGTAATTGCTTTAATTAATTCTCCCGATAAATTAAATATCCTTGCTGTTAATTCCCTAATACAAGTTTTTGGAATTTCAATATATATAATATTATCGCTCGGATTGGGGTAGATTTTAAAGATAGTATTTTTATTTGTTATAATTGTATCAATAGGTATTGTATTGTTCTTGGGAGTCAGTTCAATAATCGTATGTGAATGTGCAGGAAATCTATAACTTTCGGACAATTCGACATTTTTCTTTACATATTTAATTCGTTCAGGTGTATCGGGTGTATTGGCAACATAAATTGAATCCGCATTCAATTCGTAAACTATTGCTTTGTATTTGGAAATTTCTCTTGGGAGAACTATCTCTGTCTCCAAAGTGTCGGTGATATGTCTATTAAGTACTGATAAATATATAGTGCTGTCTTTGATTGTTGCAGTTACATCAAGATATGGAATATCATAGAGAGTAAACATACCTTTAATAGGCGTGGTTGAATATTTTTCCGTTTTCACATCTACCGGCATTATATATTTGCCTCTATGATTTTGATAGAATGTCAAAACCGTTTGGAATGGTGTAGGATAAATAATTCGTTTGCCGAACTTATTATATCCCGCTTTGATATGAGCAATGCCGAATGTCTTTTCAAGAATGTCAAGATATTTGGAAATACGTAAAGCCCCGTTCAGGTAACCTGCCATCCAGAGTCCGGTTTCGAGTGTTGAGTTAATATCAAATGAGTCGAGTATATCTCTCGGAGTTCGATAATCTAAAAACAGTTCCGTAAGCGATAATTTTACTTGCTCATTTTTATCCCATTTCTTTTTCCATTTTCGCATAATATTTACTTCCCCTTCAGGAAGATAGGAAATACCCATTACTATCAAATACCTGTTTGTATCATTATAATCGCTCACCGTTGGCATTGCAGGATAGATGGAATGATAACTGTAATATTCGGTCTGATTATTAATCACGGAAAACAAAGTATCAAGATATTTTTCGCCACCCCAAATATTTCCGTCAATCATTGTTTTGATTGTCGGGTCGATTTTTTTCATTTTTTTATAATGAAGCAAATACTTTTTAGACATTTCAAACGGAGCAACCCATTGTTCGTTACCGATTTCCCAATATTTAACATTGTAGGGTTCGGTATGACCATTTGCGGCGCGCATTGCTCCGAATTCAGTATTCGGAGGACTATTGCAATATTCCACCCAATTTGCCGAACGCTCCGGTTGTGCATTCTCTATATTTACAACGAGATGTGCTTCTGCATTCACACTGTCGCAGAGTAACATAAACTCATCAAGACCAAAATCTATTCTTTGCGGTTCGAGAGGATTGATAAGATTTGGTGATTTCCTTTTGTCAATGTCGCCGGTCATATATTCCAAATAGCATCTTTTGGAATCGGCAAACCAGCCGCCCGGATAGCGTATTATCCCCGGTTGCCATTCTTTGAATATATCATAAAATTCTTTTCTTACTCCATTTACATTATTTTCCGGCATAAATGAAGCCTCGTCAATAGAAAGAGTGCCAATATCGGCTAAACAAATTACCAGCTTTGCTTTGTTTGTACCGAGGAAACCGGGTGTTTTCAATGAGAATTTTTTCCATTTATTGCTTATTCCGCTCATTTCGGCAGAATAGAGAACTCTATCATTTGCAGTATCACAAAGCATCAAGTATGCGGTTGATGTATTTGTTTCCGTTCGCAGATAGACATAGAAATCCCCACCGACAGTATCGTAAACATATACCGTTTGCGATATACCGAACATCCCTTCTTCTGTTGTTTTTATTAATTTTTGGTAAGTAAGTCCGTTCTCATTATAACCGCCCTCCAATAATTGTATATAATTGTGTCGGTCATTCGGCAGATTAAATGCCCGCCAAGGATAAGATGTTCCTTCGCCGATATAATCTTTCATATCGAAACCGCGACTTATGAGTTCTTGCGACCAAAATCCATATTCGCCGTTAATAAAGCCAAATAAAAATTCAAAGAAATTTCCGAACAGCAAGGAAGTAACTCTTGATTCCGTATCAATGCTGTCCTTGACTGTGATTTTAGTTTGTGCCGCAATAAATGCAGATGACAAAATGAAAAATAACAAAATCAGAATTTGTTTTCTCGGGAACATTTTTACCTATAATTGAGTTAATTCAAAATTATCCTTAGCATCTTTGACAGCCCACCCGAGAGATTTCAGTTTATCGCGCAGTTCATCGGATTTTGCCCAGTCTTTATTTTTTCTTGCTTCAAATCTCTCGTCAGCAATTTTGATAATATTTTTAGGGATATTGACTTTCTTTTCGGGACGCGGTTCGATTTCCCACACGGCAAATATTTTATTCAACTCGCGGAAAAATGTTAACAATTTTTTCTTTGTTGTTTGGTTTAATTCCTTTGCCGGATTACCATTGATAAATGTAAATATTTCGGCGAGAGCTTTAGGTGTATGCAGGTCATTACCCAACCAATTGAAACAGACTTCTTTGATTCTCTCGGCATCAGCCGATTTGTTTCCGTTCGGCAGGAATAAATCATATATATACTCTTGCACTTTTTTTCTTGCCTTGCCTGCGGCTTTTATACCATTAAAAGTAAAATTCAAGACCGAACGATAGTGAGACGAAAGCATTAAATATCTCACGTCTAACATATTGATTTTCTTGTTTTTCAAATCTCCTATCGTATAGAAATTACCGAGAGACTTACTCATTTTCTGTCCCTCGACTTCGAGAAATTCATTATGGCACCAGACCGCTGTCGGGTCCACACCATAGCCTGCTTTACTTTGAGCGATTTCATCTTCGTGATGAGGGAATTTTAAATCCACACCGCCAGTGTGAATATCGAAAGGTAAGCCAAGATGTTCGTGTTCCATTGCAGTACATTCAATATGCCAGCCCGGACGACCCGCACAATTCTCGCCGTTAATTTCGAACTCCCAGTAAGGTTCGCCCTCTTTGCGAGCTTTCCAAAGAACAAAATCATAGACTTGTTCGCGCTCATAATCATCAGTATCGACACGCGAACCGGGCTTGAAATGAGCAAAATCTATTTTATAGAGTTTGCCGTAAACGTCCACCTGTCGCCAAGCATTCACATCGAAATAGACTGAACCCTGTGAGACATACCCATAGCCGTTCTTCACAATTTTACGTATTAAGTCTTGCATCTGCGGGATATAATCGGTTGCTTTCGGCATATATGAAAGATGCTTTTGGTCAATACCAAGGGCTTTAATATCTTCAAGAAAAGCTTTTTCATAATACTGTGTCAGCATCTTTAAATTCGCAAGGGCTTCGTCTGTTTGCTTACCCATTTCCGGTAACCAGACAGGAGAACCTTTCGCACTATCTCGTATTGTCTTATCATCAATATTCGTAATGTTCATCATCCAAATAATTTTATATTTACCGACAATTCGCAAAACGCGCTGAAGTAAATCGGCAAAGAGAAAAGAACGCATATTGCCAATATGTGCATGATTATACACAGTTGGTCCGCAGGAATACATTCGCACCGTATTATCTTGCAAAGGTGTAAAAGGTGATAATGTACGAGTTAATGAATTATATAGTTGAACTTTCATTTCGATTTCTAATATTTAACAAAAAAACAAATTAATAAATTTTTCATATAGTTAATAATGAAATATTAAAACGTTTTGAGTTTGAATTTTGTTACAAAATGTAGATAATACAAATGAAAACATAAATATTTAATTATTGGCACTATTATTGGAATACAATATATATGGGATTTGATTAATAATTATTGAAATACGCATAAATAGAAGCTCTAACGGATAGATATGGATATGCGGAAAATATTATCACTAAAATATGTGTACAATATCTGACACTTTTTTGTAAAAGTGTGGAATAAAATATACACATTCAGAATATGGAAATTATAAATAATACAAAATAATATGAAAGGAACAGCGAAATGAAAAAAAATTATTTACTTTTTTTGTTTCTGATTTTAATAAGCACGGTTGCATCGGCACAATGGGAATATGTAGCTTTCAAAAAATATTTGGTTTGGGGAATAGGGTTCGACGGTGATGTGATTTATGCAAATGTTTGGCGTAATGGAATGCAAATCAGTAAAGATAAAGGGCAAAAGTTTGAAATAAGTAAAGATGGATATGACCCTTTTGCTACCGAGTTTGTTAAATATAATGATGAAATTTTTTATAACGGACGATGGTTATACAAAACTGCTGATACAGGCAAAAAAGTTAAAAAGATATGGGTTTATGAAACAGGCGCACTACCTACTATTAAGACAATAGCCGTTAAAGATTCCTTCCTTTTTGTTGCTGAGGAAGGTGTTTACAGAACGACAACACCGGATACAAATTATTGGCAGGAAGTTCTGCCGTATAATCTCGCGGAATCTACCAGGCATATAATGTTTTTCAATGACACTTTGTTTGTAGATCAATCTTTGGGCAGAATCTTATTTACAAACGATTTGGGAAATACCTGGGATAGCTGTAAAACAAGAGTTTTCAGTAAAGAATACACAGCTTTGGAGCAAATTGCTATAAATAACAATTATATTTTTGCCGCCACCTATGATGACGGAGTGCATAGAAGTCCGAATCGTGGCGATATTTGGGAGAAAGTCGGTAAGGGCATTATTAATGATTCGGTTACAACCATCATTGCTAAGGATAATTTTGTAGTTGCCGGCACGCAGAACGGTGTGTTTTACAGCATTGACAACGGCGATACTTGGTATGAAAGAAATTATGGAATGGGTAGCACATCAGTATTCAAACTATATTTTCATAAAAATTACGTTTGGGCGGCGACAAGTAGCGGTATATATAAAATAAAATTAGATGAGATGTTTACCGGTGTAGATGATGCTATAGAAAGCGAAAATTCAGTTTTAATCACTCCCAATCCCGCTACGGATTACATAGATATTACCGTGGCGGGCAACCGCACCCTGAAGGATGCGGTTAGGGTGTATGATGTGCTGGGTGTGTGCGTTCTAACCCACCCCCTAGCCCCCTCCCGAGAGGGGGAAAGAGTAAGGCTTGATGTGTCGGGCTTGGCGGCGGGTGTGTATTTTGTGCGGAGCGGTAGCAAGATTTATAAGTTTGTGAAGATGTAAAAATATTTTTTATTTTTTATGTAACGTTTGCGGTTTTAATGTGTCATATATATAGGCATGTACATATTTTGAAAAAGTTTTTTTTAAAATGTGAAAAAATTAGAGGGATTTGAAGAAAAAAAAATTTGGTTGGTACCGGACAACTAACATAAAACCAATATCAAAACTTGATGATTTCAAAATTTGCACCCCATCTTTCCAAATATCACAAGCAGGTAATTATGTTAGCCGGTATCAACCTTTTTGTATATTTCACCTGTATTTCTGCAAAGAGAAAGAAAACATAAGGATAATCCTATACAATTATATAATTAAATTATTATAAAAGTAAAAAATTTATTATTTTGAACGTTGTTATATAGTACAGTTTACTATATATAACAAGTTAGCAGTATGACGAAAATAAAATATTATAATAATTTTAATAGAGGAAGTTATGAAAAACTTTAAATTCAACTCCTTACTTTACCTTATAGTTATTTTTTTTATTGCCGGCATCAGCCTGCATTCACAGAACCGTTGGAATTTGTATTCCGATGCAAATAATATAAAAGCAGTCGAAATGCAAGGACTGAATATTTGGCTCGGGACAAATGGCGGCAGCTTGGCGAAGTTCAGCCGAAGCAATGGAACAATTGTATATTATACAAAAGAAAATTCCGGTATTCCGGGTATGGTTATCAACGACATTAAAACGGACGGTACAAATAGTATTTGGCTCGCTACCGATAACGGACTTGCATACTTCGATGGAACCAACTGGACTGTCTATCGTACAGACAATTCTGACCTACCTTCCAATACAGTCTATTGCATAACAATTGATGGAATGAATAAAAAATGGATTGGCACAGATGCAGGTGTTGCCGTAATTGACGGACGCAATTGGACAATTTACAACACGGCTAATTCCGATTTACCCTCGAACATTGTAAATGATATAGGCGTTAAACCAACAGGCTCGAAATGGCTCTGTACAACTGCCGGCTTAGCACGTTTTGACGAAGCAACTTGGACAATATACAATACGGGCAATTCCAATTTACCTTCTAATTCCGTACTTACCGTCAATTTTCAGGAATACGGTGCAGGTATAATTATTGGTACAGATGCAGGTGTTGCATTTCTGCTCGGTAATACTTGGACAGTTTACGACACAGGCAATTCCGATTTACCCTCGAACACAGTAAATGATATTGCATTTGATACTCAATCAAATATTTGGTTGGCTACTTCAAACGGAATTGCAAAATATCGCACAAATAATTGGCTGGCATTCAATACGGGAAATTCAAAGATTTCAAACGACATTGTCAATTCTATCGCCATTGATGTTGATGATAATATTTGGCTCGGTACAATCGACAGTTTGAATAAGTTCAAGGATACTGTATTGGCAAAATACTTTATCAATCAAACATTGCTGGAAACAAACTTTATTAATGACATCAAAACAGATAAAAATGGTGTGGCTTGGTTTGCCACTGAACTTGGACTTGCAAGCTACAACGGTGCTATGTGGTCATATTACGAGAATACACGGCAATATAAATGCTTCAACATTGCTTTTGGTAATAACGGGATTTTGTGGGTAGCAACTGATAGTGGAGCCGCAAAATTCAATAACGGGACCTTTGAGTTTTTCAATACTACAAATTCGCAAATACCATCCAACAATGTTTCATATATTACTTTCGACGTATTCAATAATATGTGGATTGGCACAGACAACGGATTAGCAAAATTCAATGGTACGACTTGGACTGTGTTCAATACAGGCAATTCAAATTTACCTGACAATGCAATTTCATACTTAATTTTTGAAGGCAACACGCATTGCTGGATTGGCACTGCCAACGGATTGGCTATGTTTGACGGTATTGATTGGACTGTGTATAACACTGGAAATTCCGATTTGCCAAATAACAGAATATCCTCAATACAAATTGCAAAGAACGGGGATAAATGGCTCGGTATGCTGGGTGGCGGCATATCGTTTTTCCCTGACACAGCGTTTTATAACTTTGATTCAGGTAATTCCGATTTGCCATCGAATGACGTAACGTCTATCTCTATTGATACAAGTGGTCATTTATGGGTCGGCACATTGAATAACGGTATTATTACAAAGAATAGCAACGTTTGGACGGCTTATGGCATTAACACTACACCATTGCCGAATAGTCATATAAATAGTCTATATACTGATTCGGGTAATAATTTATGGATTGCAACAGCAATTGGTTCAGCCGTATTCAACGTAAGAGGAATTACACCTTCCCTATTTATCACATATACGGATAATAATGTTTGCGCCGGAAACGACTTCAAAGTGATTTATAGAAATTTATTCGCATTTGAAGCGGGCAATGAGATTATTGTAGAACTATCGGACGGAGACGGCAAATTTGATAGTCCTGTTATTATTGGCAAAAAGAGAACAACATCAGCAAACGGCAAAGATAGTATTATTTGCGTAATTCCGTCAAATATTCAATCGGGTAATTTCTTCCGAGTTCGCATTAGAACTACTAAACCGATTGTAATGAGCGATGATAACGGATTCGATATTAAAATAAGAGAACTACCAAATCCTGAAATTCGCGGTAAAAGAATTGTATGTTTCGATGCTACGGAGTCATATTCAACACATTGGGAGCAAAATATTAAATATTTCTGGCATGCGGTAAACGGAACAATTATCGGTGCCGATACGACTAATGTCGTTACTGTTGCTTGGAGCAATACTGCACGTTCAGGTAATTTAATTCTTGTGGAAACAAATGAACTCGGATGTGCCGATTCCCTCGTTTTGCAAGTACAGATAATGGGACACCCCCAAATGTACATTACCGGACAGAAAAAAGTATGCGCAGGCAGAGAATATATTTACACTTCGGATACATCAAGGAATATCAGATATTGGACTGCGGTCGCCGGTGAAATTATATCAATGCCGGCATATAACAAGGTAAAAGTTGTTTGGTCGGAAAACGAAGCCGCAGTATTAAAATTAGTAGAAGTAACTCCGGGTGGTTGTGTTGATTCCGTTCTATACAGTATAGCGATTGAACCTGCCCCAACTGCGGATATTGCCGGTGCGGTCGAGGTCAGGATAAACGAAACACACAAATATATTACCGAACCTACAAATACGGCGATTAAGAAAAAATGGTATGTAGTCAATGGCGATATTATTGGCGATAGAGATAAAGACACAGTTGTAATTAAATGGACAAAGGGCGGTTTTGGTGCCGTTATTCATTCACAACATAGCGGTACGGGTTGTTCCGATTCTAATATTGTTACTGTACGAATATTTGACAAAATCGCTGTACTCGGTTTACGAAATGTATGCGAAAACACAAATCACTTGTACGAAGCAAATATGAATTTGGGTGCGTATGCACTTTGGGAAGCAACAGGTGGCACTATTCAGGGTTCAGCTTCAGATAGGACTTGTACGGTCAAATGGGGCAATCACGGTAGCGGAAAGTTGAAACTGATTCAATGGGTACCTAATACTAATTATCGAGATTCAATAACAATTGATGTGAATATTGTTGCAGTTCCGCCGAAACCCACTATCACCGAGCATTTAGACACTTTGATTTCGAGTGCAGATGTCGGCAACCAATGGTATTGGAACGGACAGATTATTCCGGGCGCAAATGGGAAAAAGTACTACACTTATCAAGTACGCGGAAATTATACGGTCAAGGTTACTATTGCACATGGTTGCGATTCACCCCTATCCGACCCATTTAGTTTCGTTTCGGAGGCTGAGGAACAAATCGGAAATAACGGTATCGTAGTGTACCCAAATCCATCGGACGGGAAATTTACTTTGCAAATAAATACCGCTCAAGCACAGCAGTTCGATTATTCAATATATGATATTCTCGGACAGAAGGTAATGAGTGGAGCAAAATCGAGTATCTCTTCCGTACATACAGAAGAAATTAATATGCAAGATTTCCCCCAAGGAATATATTATCTGCATATTAGCCTGAACGGCACGGAGTATCAAAGAAAATTGATTTTAACGAAATAGATTAAATTTCTTACAAAAAGGGCTGATGATTTTACATTCACCAGCCCTTTTTATCTATTACTTATTATAAATAAGCTCCGCTTATCTTGCTATTACGAAGCTAATCTCTCGCTCAAATTGTCTGTCTTTATTCCTTATAAAATATATTCCATTAGGAAGTTTCGAAATATCAAGAATAAGGCTATTAGCAGAATGAATTTTACCGATATTATTGCTCACCAATTCGCCGTTAATATTATAGATTTTAATAAACGAGGCATTGGAAACACCAATTATATTCAAATAATCCGAAGAAGGATTGGGATATACACTTAATACATTATCAATATCTTTTTCCGACTTGACATCAGACGGTTTGTCGTATTCAACTGATATTTTATACCCGAAAAAATTAAAATGCCTTTTCTTATAATCACCAAGAGAAAGATTGCCTTTATAATTAATCCAAGTAGAACCGTCCCATTTTTCCAAATGCCTAGATGACAAATTAACACCTTTTTCATAAGTGTTTGTTTCACGTGTGTTATTAACCCATTTACTATCTTTCCAAGAGACATTTAGCTGTGTTAAAATCATTCCGACCGTATTATAAGTCCAGGTTTCATTTGATTGGTTTGTCCATTTCTTATCTTTCCATATCTGGTGCAAAGAATTAGTCAATAGTTTTTTAATATTATATTCCATAACTGAGCGCGAAGAATTACTCCAAGCGTTATTCTGCCAAATTTCAGTAAGAATAGAAGTTAATAAATCTTTATTAGTATAAGTAAATTTTGTGCGACTTGAATTTTCCCACTTATTGTCTTTCCAATTTTGCATTATCGAATACTCTTTCATTCCGTCTGTATTATAGGATTGAACCCATTTTTGGCTGTTATTCCATTTATTTGATAACCAGCGTTCTACAATCTCGGTTAGCATATCGTGTTTTTTGTTATACGTAAATGTTCTCTTTAATTTATTTATATATTCTTTTCCCGAAGATTCTTGCGATAAAAATACAAGCATATTACTGGAGGCATCGTAGGTATATTTTTGTTTTGTACCATGAAGCAATGACCCATCTTTTATAATTTCGTTTATAAATTCTAAAAGCTTATCATTTTTATTATACTTATATGTATAGTTTGCTTTTTTTTGCCAGGAATTAGTCTGCCATCTGAAAACTGTCTTTATTTTTGGTTGTCCCGAAGCAGTATAAGTAGTGGAAGTCTTATTATTATTAACCCACTTTCCTGAAATATATCTCTGTTTAATATGTTCAATCTCATTACCATTTTTATCATATTTACTCATTATTTTGAATACCGGCTCAGATTTTATTATAGTAATACTCTCTTTTAAAATCTGAAATAAATTACCTACCTTGTCATAGGAATATGAATATTTATATTTTGTTTCCTTACCATAAAACGAATTTGAACCAATGTCAAATAGGTGAACATATTTAACTCGCAGATTGCCTCCTAACATATTGTCATTACTTGCTTTTTGAGCAGATACTTCGATTGTTGGCAATACAACAAAGAACAAAATCATAAATAATATAAATACCTTTTTCATCAACGACTCCTAATTATTAATAAAAATTCCTGATTCACTCTTCTTCATTAATGTAAAAATACAAAATTATATGATATATAATACTTTTGTAGTTAATATTATTTTCAATAGTATATAAGTAAGAGAAAAAATGAAAACAAATATAGTCGTCCGTGAAGGGGGCAAGATGTATATGTTTGTGGAATCATAAAGTCAGACAGGACGGGGTGTTCTGTCTTTTTGGG
>CAZOOR010000005.1:37964-78383 GCA_964581505.1 uncultured Hyphomicrobiales bacterium | reverse complement strand
CCTCCGTCATCGGGCGGGAAAGTATAGCGAGGTGCCAATTGAAGAATATTTATTTTTTCTTCCATGTCCTTCTGATTTTACTCAAAAGCACTTGTTTGAAAAATCTATACTGAGTTTTTGCCAATGAGACACCGAGCGTAATATCTTCGAGTTTATCATCGGGGACGACCTGTCTTTCATTCCGTATAGTATAGAATGTGATTGCCAGCAATGTGAAGAAACACTCAATCACAGCAAGGATTGGGTAACGATACACAATAGCGGACATCATTTGGAAAATAAATATTTGGAACATTCTTTTAAGTGCCAAGCCTGTGGGCATATATCGCCAATTGTAACGCATAAACTGACGTGATGTCCATATCCAGCGATTTGGATTGTCGCGGTCCTGCGGCGAAGCATAGTGCAGGGTGCGTATGTTTGGGAAATAGCGAACATTGAAACCGGCTACAATTGCACGTGTGCAAAAATCCAGCTCCTCAAAACCAAATTCCCAAAAGCCACCTATTTTGTCAAATACTTCGCGGCGAATGGCGGCACCTGTTCCGGGGAAGAAGTTTGCTTTATATCCCTCGGGCGGCACATTCTCCTTGTCGCATGGCAGTGGATACCAATTCCACGGCTCATTACCTTTGCGGACTTCGATATCTTCTGTCGAAATAATATGAATATCGGGATTGCTCTCAAAAATGTCCACAGCCGTTTGGAATGCTTTTGGACTTTCCGGATGCGAATCGCTGTCTGTACGCCAGATAACATCACCTGTGGACATTTCCACGCCGATATTTATTGCTCTAATGTCGAAATTATCGGGCAACCACATATATTTAACTTGCGGATAGTCCTGCTCCATCATTTCGCGAGTGCCGTCTGTGGACTCGTTATCTATAACGATGACTTCCTTATCTTCATATTCTTGATTGAGATAGGCATCTATTGAGCGTTTAACATCTTCTTTTCTATTACGGGTTACGATTACTACGCTTATTCTCATATAATTAATTCAAATTTGTCAAAACAAAAAAAACAATATATTAAAATTTATACTTTTTATATATATAAACTTATTCTATGGAGTAAATCGCCGTAAATTGAGTGTCAATCCAAACTCATAAATAAATATCCGTTTGTAAATACTCGCAATAACTTGTATATTAATATATCATACGAGACCAAGAATTAATAATTAAATAAATGTATATTTGTTTCGTATGGATATATGTTGGGACGGGGAGATATAAGTAAATGATGTAGCAAATTGTAAGTTAGGTGATTCAAACACCCAACGCTTAATAGACAAAAAATAGTAGTAAGTAACAATAAGAGATACAGATGATGAGATACTTGGAATAATGAAAAATGAAGGTAATAGAATAATTGGAGTGAAAGATGATAAAAAATAGCAAATATATTTTGATATTGTGTATATTTTTAGTTAGTTCTTGTACAAGGAATAATAAACTAACAATAGATGATTTTACAATCCCAATTTCTATAAAAAATACGTCAAGTAAGAGTAAGTATTCAAAAAAAAGTTCAGTATTTATATTCAATCCAAAGTTAGAAAAAAATCCTATAATATTTAAACATAGTTATGAAAAAAAATTAAATAAATTTTCAGAAGTTGACTTAGAAATTTTCTATCCTTTGTTTTTATTTGAGAATTACAATATTAAACGCGCTTTCTGTCTAATCGGCATTAAGAAATATATTGTATCGGATGCTCATCAATCGGTAACATCAGGTGATGAAGCTTTTGTCATTTTTTGGGCAAATAATGAATACAAATTAAAGGGTACTATTTGGACGAATAGCAGATATTGGTTTACTAACGAAATCGATGAGACAACTTATAAATTATATACAACACTAGAAGAAGAAGATATAAAAACAAAATTCCCAAAATTTAATGGTACTTATAACAAAATTGAAGTTGATAGTATAGTTATAGACTATAATTATTGTATTAGTGATTATGAGTTTTTTAACAAAATTAAAATTAATGATTTCAAATTGGGTTATACGTGGTTTAAGTGAATAAGAGATTAATTGGAAATATAAATGTGTTCAATTTTTTACTATACGTTTGTACAGACCCACTCTTCGAGAAATACGCAGGGTGGACGCCATACCAGTACTCGGGCAATAATCCCGTGAATTTGCTGGATGATAACGGGAAATGGGCAAAAGAAGTAAGTCAAGAATGGCATATTAGACTGGCTAAAATATTTGACCCAAATGTTTCCCGCAACAGAAGCGGTTATTTAGCAGAAAAAAATAAATTATCAATTTTATAATCATTGGTTAAAAATTGCACCTAAAGTAGCTGACTTCGTCAAAAATAATTCTTTATTTGTTATGCAGAAATCTCTGCCAGGTGATATATACGGATTAGCTAATCTCGGTGGTAAAGTGTCTTGGTATGATTTGAAAAAAGAAGGTGCATACAAAATATTAGAGGGCAATATATTACATGAGATTGTCCATAATATGGGATACAATGAATTTGGAGCTTGGAGTGCAATGTTAGCAGCCGGATATATTAGTAAGGATATAATGAAGGATTATTTAACAAAGGCTACTATCACGAAGTTATCAGGTAAAAAGGTAAGTGCATATAAATATATTTTAACAGGAAATGAGGATTTAAAAGAAGATTTTGAAAAAGGTAAAATAAGTGCTGAAAACATAATTGAAGAAATGACAGATTACGGTAATAAAATAATAGGCAAATAATGAGAAAATCAATTTACATATTTCTTTTTATGGCATTTACACATTTTGCTTGTCATAATAATAATGAGATGAAGAACAATATTTCTATTGATAAATATAAAACAAATATTATTTTTACGGATTCAATTGATTCTGAATCATTATATTCATTTCCTTCTGGCTATTGTAAAATAGAATTTTCCTCCAAACAAGATGAACTAAAATCAATATTTTTCTGTAGATTTTGCGACATCAAAAATAATAATCTATTTCAAAGTAATGATATTGAAATTGAATATTTTCAAACAAGATGGGAAGAAACTACATTTTGCCCACCAAGTACAATTCCTTTGCGTATTCTATTAGGTATAAAAAAGATTAAAGGGAAATATAAATGTTTCTTTATTATGTGGCAAAATTACCCCGAATTTATGTGGCAAAATTACCCCGAAAAAAACGAATCTGACATAGAATACTATTCAACCGAATTAGGCGAAAAAACCGATTCCATATTTACAAATTTAGATTATTCGACTATACATAAATTCTTTCCTCAATTCTCTGGAATTTATAAATTGACTAATTTTAATAATATAAAGATTAGTTTAAAATATTCAATAAAAGAACTAGAATTTTATAATGGGATTGAATTTGATGATAAATCCATAGGAATGGAAATGTATTTTAAAGGTAGAAAATCTAAAGTTATTATGCTATGGCCATAATAACACCGCTCCGCTCTTCGAGAAATATGCAGGGTGGACGCCATAAAGCAGTGCGTAATGTCTTTCGCCTTTCAGTTACGCAGTCTGACGTGTATGTCGGCTGTTCCATTAAAATTATTTTAAAACCGTTTTCTTGTCGCCACATCACAATTCCATTATATTGCAAACGAGTGTTCACTTACTCCACGTTCTTTGAAAAGTAATAGGTATATGTAGAAGAAATGTAGAAAAGTGTAGAAAAGTGTAGAAAAGTGTAGAAGAACAGCAAACTGAATGATGCTTATAACCCATTGCAACTACAACTAATTACGCTATATTTCATAATCATTGTATTTCTTACGCTATCGTAGTAAAAATTCACTAATAAATAGAAAAGTGTAGAAAAAATTGCTATCAATCTAAAAAAAACCGCACTCCAAAGGATGCGGTTTGAAAATTCAACAGGACGGGGTAGTGAGAGGCGTACAATGTAATCGCAGGTTGATAGCATATTAGAAGAGTAAAAATATATAAATGTATCTGAGTGCACAGTTAAAAAAAAGGCTGTCCCGATTTAAGACAGCCTCTTATAATTACATTTTTTTTGCTCGTAACAGACGAACGTATTTCCCGAAATAAACCGTTTCGCTAAAATCGCCAAAACCATTGTCGCTTAGGATAGCTCGCCAATCTTTTTCGAGAAAGTCAAAAGCATATTTACATTCCATTGCTGTGAATGGTATCCTTAAATAGAATGGCATATCTTTTAAAACAAATTCATTATAATCCAAGATTAGAAATTCACCACCGGTTTTCAGTGATTTATATACATTGTCAATTACTTGCAATCTTACATTATGCGGAAATCCATGCAATACAAAAGAAATAAATGCTTTATCCGCTTCTTCGTTCACACCCAAATCCCTATCAATACGCTTTTCTTCAAATCTAATATTGTTATGAACAAGGCAATTCTTTTTATACTGCTCAATCATTTCGGGTGAAATGTCAAAACCGATAATCTTTCCCTCCGACGAGAGTTCCTTGTGCATTAGACAGGAATTGCGTCCTGTGCCACAACCCAAATCAAGTATAAAATCATTAGGTTTTATGTGCATATCTTTAACAACACTTTTGATAAAACCGGAGTACTTACCCAGTGTCATTAAATTCATCAATAAATCGTAGTGCTTTGCTTCCGCACCCGTTACTTCCACCTTGGAATCCGGATAATATTTGCCCATTTTTTTTCCAATTTTGTTTAATAAAAATTAAAGATTAAGTGCCAAATCAAATCCACTCCGAATGGCATCTTGTGCTTTGCCGACTGCACTTGCGTCTCCTATTACATAATGCTCAATATCGCCAAGCTCTTTGCTCAGCGGATTATATGACTGCATACCGGTTGCAAGAACAATCATATCAATATTTGCAAGAGATTTACCTGCACCGGAACTTTCGATATTTACTTTATCGCCGTCAATACTTGTTACTTTTGTATTAGTAAAAATATTTACATCGGCATCTTTGAACGCTTTTAATGTCAGCGTTTTTTCTATCATTTCCATACCGCGAGCAATCTCGTCAAGTAGTTCAATAATATAAATTTTGTTCGCTCGGTGAACTAATTTATGCGCAATCTCCATACCTATTAATCCGCCACCGATAATAACGATATTCTTCTCTTTCGGTAGATTCTCTTCCCTCAACAGTTCCGCCCAATAATACTTATCTAATCCATCAATCTGTGGAATAGCCGGTCGCGAGCCGCTTGCAATAATAACGGCATCAAATTTACCTTGCAAATCGGAAACACCTGCTTCCTTGTGTATAATGGGAATTTCAAATTTCTCAATCTCTGATTTATAATAATCTACAATACTTTTCATTGTATCTTTTTTAGGAGGAAGATGGGCATAATTAAATTGTCCGCCGAGTTTTTCCTTTTCAAAAATAGTAACATTATGACATCTTTGTCGCAAAGTTACAGCGGCACTCATTCCGGCAAGACCGCCACCAACAATTGCAAAGTGTTTTTTGTCAGTAGTAGCCATAATTATTTGCGGTTCACGTCCTACTGTCGGATTAACAAGGCAGCCAAGCCCTTTGCCGCTTCTCACACCTCCGAGACAGCCGTCCGAACATGATAGACAGGGACGGAGGCTTGCGTCAATTTCACCAAGATATTTCCCAACAAAATTCTCGTCTGCTACTAATGGACGTCCCAGAGCGATGAAGTCTGCTTTATAATCTGTCAGTAATTTATTGACATCATCGAAAGTATTTATTTGGCCAACAAATATTACCGGAGTTAATATTTCATTCTTAATTGCTTTGGCAAATTCCCAAGTTTTACCTTTTGGTACAAACATATGTTGGAAATACCAAGGCGGAGTAGAGCATATTGTGCCAGCCGATATATGGACAGCCGCAATACCCTTTTTATCCAGAATTCTTGCCAATTTAATTGCTTCCTCCAATTTGAACCCATTTGGAATTATTTCATCACCACTTATTCGGACTATTATATCTAAATTGACAGATGACTTTACAGCATCAAGCACCTCCAAAGGAAATTTAATCCTATTCTCCCAACAGCCGCCGTATTCATCATTCCTGTTATTTACTGCAGGAGATAGAAATTGTGCAAGCAAATAGCCGTGTCCGAACTGTAATTCTATAATATCAAATCCTGCAATTTCCGCACGCTTTGCCGCAGTTTTAAACAGAGCGATTACTTTATTCATTCCGGCTCTGTCAAGTTGCTGAGGTATAGCGCCGGCATTTTCGCAAGGCTTATCCGTGCTTGATACATAATAGTTGCCGGGAATTTTCGGATTTGCCATTCTGCCCGGGTGATTAAGGTGTGCAATTGCCTTTGCTCCGTTTGAATGGATAACATTAGTTAATTTAATCAATCCTTCGATATGCGAATCCGATGAAATACCAATTTGTGTTGGTAGTTCACGTAGTCCCTTGTCTATATACAATGGCTCCGGAGTAACCGCCCCTACTTGGCGGGAACGTGCATCGTAGAAGTTCAAATGCCGCTCGCAAATATTGCCTTCTTTGTCTCCATATCCGGTTTTTACCGGTGCAAAAATAAAATGATTTCTCAGTTCCATTGCTCTCTCCCCGATAATTAATTAATCGACAAAAAATTTCTTAACCAATTCGTCAGCTGTGTTCCCGTCCCTCTGTGCCGCTCTTATCACCTTGATTTTTTCACCTTCGAGCGCACCTTTCATATTGGGACCAAGTCCTCTGACGATTATTGTATCGACATCTCCGATGTTTTTCAATTGATTGCGATGATGACGAACTTCTTCCTCGCTATACTCTTCTTCCTGAAAGTGATGACCACCACCGCCACCATGCAAATGTTCGCCGTTTCCTTGCCCATGTCCTCCGCCACCACCGTGCGAATGCTCTCGACCTTGGCCGTGTCCACCACCGCCACCGTGCGAATGCTCATGTTCGTGCGAATGCTCGTGTGAATGTAGATTTTCACGTAATTCAATAAAATTATAGCTTTTCTCATTTATTTCGAAAATTGCAAAGAAAGGCGCCCTGCCTGTTCGTGTTACAATTTCCATTGCTTCCCCATTAACCGGAACTGCTACTTTCATATCTATATCTCCTTATAACAATCTTTTTAAAATGTAAATATTTATACTTGTAAAATAAAATAAAATATTATAATAATCACTACCGAAAATCTTTGCATCGGCATAAATTATTTTGTAAAATTTCACTTAAAATTGTAATTTATCACTTTAGAATGATAATATATACCGGATAGAAATAATTATTATTCTTTATTCTATCTTGCAATACTATGACGCAATTAACATTAGATTGTTTTTTTTTATTATTATATAATTTAGAAGTGTGAATTGTATGAAAACATTAATTGTACTAACTATGTTGCTATTTATTTCTTGCAATGGTCGGAAAGATGAAACAGATAATGATAATCCGATTGATTCTGCTATGAAGAATACCTTTAAATCTTATGATAGCGTTACGGAATCTAACGCAAGTGATAACTCGTCTAAACAGGAGAAAACCAAATTGATTGACTCGCTAAGATATAATGACTACAAGTTTGAATTGTATAGAATAGAAAATCCGGCTGACGACGAATTTATTGATACAAAATCGATTCTTCACGGATACAAAGCGGATAAGCAGATTATTGATTTGAATGAAGATTTGTATTTCCTTGAGATTCCGGTTAAAGCAAAGGATATTAACGGGAACAATATACCGGATTTAGTCGTTGAGAATTTTTCCGGCGGCGCCCATTGTTGCTATGAGTTTTGGATTTATGAGCTGGGAAAAGATTTTAGTAAACTGCTGGAATTGTCCGGCGATGCCGAGCCAAAACTTGTTGATTTGGATAATGACGGCATTTATGAAATTAAACACTCCACAAGTCTTTTTGCATATTGGCATGCCTGCTATGCCTGTTCTTTTTTGCCTGAATATATCCTCTCCTACAAAAACGGGCATTATAGTTTGGCTAAGGAATTGATGAAGAAGAAAGCACCTGATGATAAGGAACTTGAACTAATTGCCTCAAAAATTAAATTTACTAATAAGCCTTGGGATAGTGAAGATACCGGAAGTTTTGAAGCCCCTGAACTCTTTTCGGAAATGTTGAAATTAATCTTTACGGGTAATATGAATACTACCTGGAAATTCCTTGATTTAGCATGGCCCCGCACTAAACCCGGAAAAATGCAATTCAAAAAGGATTTCCTTAAACAGCTTTCTACTTTTCAATATTGGAACGACTTAAAGAATTTATCAAGCAATTAATTTACTACTATGGGAATCATTATGAGAACAAATATATATTTATCGCTTTTCCTTTCTTTGATTATCGGCTTATATTCATGTAATCCGGTGAATGATAAAAAGCAAAAAGATGATGCGACTATTGAGCAAAAGCAAATTGATGAGCAAACTCCGGCTATTGCCGAAGAGTTTGAAGAAATAAATGTTTCTGACTTTAACATTAAATTATCTCAAAATACTGCTGAGTTATCGCCCGAGGATATAATGAAATTATACTATCCTCTAAAAGTTGAAACCGATGAAGGTAATGAGAAAATCATTATTTCAAAAAGAACCTTAAACAACGGGAATATTGAAGTGAAATTAATTCACGATAATTTATTGGACGATTCGGTAAAGGGAATAAAAATTATTATGGAATTATCAAAAAGCAATAATCGTTGGTTCGTAGTATCATTGAAAAATAATTGGAAATGTTGGAGAGGGCATAGTAACTGGGGAATAGAAGATTGTCTTTAAAAAAATAAATAATGATAAAAAGCCCGTTACGATATCCGGGAGGTAAAAGCAAAGCAATAAAATCTATTGCTCCGTTAATACCTGACTTTGACGAATTTAGGGAGCCGTTTGTCGGTGGTGGTTCTGTATATATTTATCTAAAACAGAAATATCCGACTAAAAGATTTTGGATAAATGATATATATGATAATTTGTATTATTTTTGGAAACACGCACAAATAAGTCCTGACAAATTGCTTCGGCAAATTCAATATTGGAAAGATAACTCAAAAATCGGAAAAGATTTACATCATTATTTGATTGAAAATATTGATAGTTTCAATGAATTGAATAAAGCAGCGGCATTTTTTGTTTTTAATCGTATTACTTTTTCCGGTACAACAGAAAGCGGTGGTTTTTCAAATTCTGCATTTAATAAACGCTTTACGCAATCAAGCATTGAGAGAGTTCTATCTTTATCAACGCTTTTAAAAAATACAAAAATTACTAATTGTGATTATCAAAATGTAGTAAATGAAGATGGGGAAAATGTATTTATTTTTCTTGACCCACCATATTATTCGGCTACTAAATCTGCATTATACGGTAAAAATGGTAAATTACATAAGTCATTTGACCACGAAAGATTTGCCAATTGTTTACAAAATACAAAACACAAATGGCTGATAACTTACGATGACAGCAAGTATATTCGTGATTTATTTTCATTTGCCATCATCAAGGAATGGGATTTGACTTATGGAATGCGTAATGTAGGGAGAAACGGCAATCAAAAGGGTAAAGAACTATTTATTTCTAATTATAATATTGAAGATAAAAGAATCGGAATAAATGAAATGAACTTGTTCTCAGATTTTAATGAAGATACAAGGTCTAAGTTACATATACTCAATAAAGGATAATAAACGTAAATATTGATATGAAATTTATTGCAATTATATTGTTAGTTCTAAGTGCGCCATTATCGTTGATAATTGCTCTGATAATATTTTTTCAATCAGGAGCGAATGTAATATTTAAACAAAAAAGAATTGGAAAAGATAAAAAGGAATTTATGATATATAAATTCAAAACAATGGAAAACAATGTGATTATTCCTATAGGACGAATTATTAGAAAACTTGGATTAGACGAGATACCACAGCTTTATAATATCATTAAAGGTGATATGGCTTTTGTGGGACCAAGACCGCTTACAAAATCTGATATTGATAGATTGGGTTGGAATAATATTCAATTTAACGAAAGATGGAGCGTTAAACCCGGTATCACTGGTATAGCCCAACTATCTGGTATTTGTGATGCGGAGTTATCAATTCAAAATGATTTAAAATATGTAAGAAATCGAAGTATGTATTTAGATTTAAGTATATTATTTAAAACTTTATTTGTTCCAATTATTGGGAAATTCACAAAATAGATGAAAATACTTGTTAATGGAATTGGAAATATAGGACAAACTCTTATAAATATATTAAGCGATTATAAGTCATTGCTTCATATATCTGAAATTTATGCCTTAAAGAATACATCAATAAATCCTTGGAACCAAACCGAATTGGATATTCTAATTGAAAAAGGCGTTAAAGTTTGTACAATGAATAATCCGAACTATTTAGATATTGAAAATGTCATTAATGATATTGACTATATTTTTGATTGCAATGCTAATTCATTTGGTTTGAAAAACAAGAAACTATATAAATCCTTAATAAATTTAAAAGGATGTTCTGCTCAAGGTAGCGAAAATGGTTTTGGCATTCCTTTTATGACAGGAATAAATAATGAAGTAATATTTAAAAAGAAATTTGTTCAAATTGTATCTTGTAATACGCATGCTTTATCTTCTATTATTAGTACAATGGCAGGAAACGATTTGTCAAATTTAATTGATAATGATTTTGTCATTGTTCGTAGGTCAGAAGATATTGGAAATCATCAACGATTGGTAAGTGCAAATGTCCTATCAAGGCATTTGGATAATGAAATTGGAACTCACCATGCTATTGATGTTATTGATTTATTTAAAACAAAAATTGTATCACTTAATATTCAATCCTCCGATATTACAACACCCAGCCAATTAATGCATACAGTAAGGTTTAATATTAAGTTTAGACAAATGATTCTTCCCGAAGAGTTGCATCGTAATATTATTAATAATAATTCAATTTCAAGAACTTCCAAGTTTGATTCAAATGTCCTTTTCGAACTTGGTAGAAGATATAGCCCTTATGGTCGAATATTTTCTCATATTATTATGAATAACAATAATATTCTATATGATAATAATAATAACCGGATAAAAGGTTGGGCATTTATTCCCCAAGAAGGAAATACTATTATTTCGACTATTCATGCCTATCTATTACAGACAGGTATTCAAAATGATGAAGATATTATTGATAAAATAAAAAATGGTATTATTAGAAAGATATGGTAATCCTAAAAAGAAAACAGCCTGTTCTTTATTTCTTTTGTAATTCCCTGATGTATAGCACCAATGCCCATCTGTCTATTTCGCTTACTCTATTATTGACGGGAAACATAAGATTCTGTCCCGCACTGAGAATATGAAACAATCTGCTATCCGACAGCATTATTGTATGTTTGCTCGTCAAATCGGCAGGGGGCGGAAAACCCTCTTCGTCATCATCTAACTTAGGCTTGCTAATCACAAGCCCTAATCCTTTGCCATTATTCCCATGGCAGGGAACGCAAAAGGTCTCAAATCGATTTTTGCCGCGAGCAATTACATAAGGAACAGCCGGCAAAGGATTAGCGAATGTGAACGCCGAATCGTATTCCATTTGCCCAAAGGGGTATTTTGCTCTGTCTGTCGGGTTTGAATATTTTGGAGAGTGGAGCATAGAGGCGGAATCTGCGAAAAATCTACACGGCTCTTGCGGAAGCAATTTGGTTTGTTCCTGCATATCCGAGACTGCCTCAATCCTTGTTCCGTGAAAAATAGAATAGAAATCAGGCACAATCAAATACACAGCCAATAGCATATATGGCAGGAACAATAGCAGGATTTTTAATATTTTAATCAATTGGCTCACAGATTTCGTATTCTATCTTATTAGTTGCACAAAATTTATTAAAATCATCTATATAATCATTATCAATATAGAAATAGACGGCGTTAGTCTTGCGGACAGTTTGCCGATTATCTCTTTTGCTAATCAGCAGAAAGAGTATAAACGATGCTACTGTTGCAAATAAGACGGCTATTTCAAAGGCATAGGGTAGGGCTGTAACAATTGAGAAGTACGGTTTATTGCCAATATTAAGCGGTAGATAATAAGTCCCAGCCCAATACTCAAAGCCAATAGTTCCTATAAAACCTAACATTGCGGCTAACAATGCAATTCGCGGGATATTCCTTGAACTGCGGGTGATTTCTCTCGAATGAATTATCGGGTAATTTGATTGATAATCAAAAGCAATTCCATTGTAATCAAGATGATTGACAATTAGTTCGGCATCATTGATTTCTTTTATTGAATAACAGTACTTATTGTTCATCAATAACCCTTTCGCTAATTGAATTAATAGGGAAAATCTTTGCGATAAGTAGAAATAATAAAAGGAATGCACCAAAAGCACCAGCCACTAACATATAATCAATTATGGTTGCGGTGTATAGTGGGTTTTCCACAGTACTTGTTGCTCCCTCTTGTCCTGTGATAATAATAACATATCTTTCCAGCCACATACCAATAAGTACCAAGATACTTGTAATAAATACTATTAACTTGTTGCGTCTAATTCTTTTGAATACAAGGAATAAAGGAAATGCGACATTGAATATTAACATTAAATACACATATATTCCACCACTTATCAACGGGGCAAAGTCTGTTGTCCACTTGTTATCCACAAAGGCTGTGGATAACTCAATGAAATAGATGAATGCTATTGCGAGTGAAGTAAATAGCATCAACTTATTTAATTTATCAAAATGAACTATATTAATGCTATCAAGTGAATTATTTAAATAATTGTAAAATATAGTGATAACATTGACCATAGCCAAGCCGGAGAAAATAGCACCGAGAACAAAATATGGCGGCAATATTGCCGTATGCCAAGATTTTACGAGTGTTACATAGAAATCGAATGATACAATTGAATGCACGGATATAACAAGGGGTGTTGCCAATCCGGCAATAATCAAATATATTGCTCTGTGAGCTTCCCATTGTTCCTTAGTGCCGTGCCAGAAATCAGATAGAAATCTATATAATTTATTAACTGTTTTGTTCTTAATCTTTGAACTTAAAAGAGATAAATCCGGTAGGAGACCTATGTAAAAGAAAATGAGAGAAAGAAGAAAATATGTTAGTATAGCAACAATATCCCAGCTCAGTGCAGATTTGAAATTCGGTAGCAATCCCATTTGATTGTAATACGGCAATAGCCAATATGTCGCAAACCATGGTCTTCCGGTATGTATTAGAGGGAATATTGCCGCTATGCTAATTGCAATAATAGTCATAAGTTCCGCCATTCTGTTGAAACTTATTCTCCACTCCTGATTTAATAAATACAGTATAGCGGATATTAGAGTACCCGCATGGGCTATACCAATCCAAAATACAAAATTTATTATGGCAAATCCCCAAGAGATATTATTATCAATCCCCCAAATTATTAGCCCGTCTTGCAAAGTGTACCATAATGCAAGGACGCCAATAATCAATAGAACCGACGAAACAGACAGAGCGACAATATAGCGAAAATTGAGTTTTCCGTTTAAATATTCGCCGCTTACTATGTTTTCAATATATGTTTTTTTTCTTGTGAGCATTTCTGAACTTAGATATATAAGTAATTGCAGGTGAAGTATTTAAACTTTCGAGCAATTTGTATCCTTCTCTATTTATTTTAAATTTATTTGATAAAATATTACCGAAACTGATTGCGCCGCTGGGACATACCTGTTGGCATGCAGTTTGTACCATTTTAGGATTATTCCCAAGTTGGCTATTTCTTTCGTACTCATTAATGCGCTGTACGCAGAAAGTACATTTCTCGGATACGCCTTTGCTTCTGACAGTAACATCAGGATTTAGAAGGAGTTCTAACGGTGCTTTAATATCTTTTGTATAATCGCCATAATTAAACACCCTGATTTCATAGGGACAATTAACCATACAGTAACGCGAGCCAACACAACGATTATATGTCATTTCATTAATACCTTCGGGACTATGAGTTGTAGCCGCGACAGGACAAACGGTTTCACAGGGTGCATTTTCGCATTGCTGGCACATAAGCGGTTCGAACTCGCCAACAATATCATCTTGATAATTATAGACATAGCTATTGATATTCAACCAATACATTGATTTGTTTTTCCTAATTGCATTATCGCCAACTATTGGTATGTTGTTCTCAATTTGGCAAGCAACAACGCAGGCGCTGCATCCGGTACATTTGGATAATTCAATTTGCATTTCCCACTTTGTCGATAGGTATTCAAATTCTTTGCGAAAAGTCGGATACGGTTTTCGGCTTTTGTGTTTCTTGTTCTTTAATTTCAGTAATTCGTCCGAGTTAATATTTACGATACTTTTAGCCAAATCAATATATTTTGTAGGATTATGAATAGATAAATCCGCTTGTTTGCCCGTATTTCTTATAGAAATATCCGAGAGTAGCAAATTAAATTTATCGGGCAATATTTGCATAATATTTGTTCCGATTTCCGAATGAACATTATTTGTTCTTGCCCCAAATCCTGCTTCAACGAGAATAACATCATCTGAACAAGATTTACAAATATATACGGGGAGTTCTATTGTTTTACCGGCAATGGAAATACTGATAATGCTTCCTTGTGCTAAATTAAACTTATCGGCAATCCGTTTGCCGAGCATTGCCGCATTATTCCAGCTCAGCTTGCTCAGCGGGTCGGGCAGTTCCTGCAAGTAGGGATTATCGGGTTCAAGTCCGTAATATTGATATACGGACGGAATAACAATAAGGCTAATAGCATTATTATTACTTTGTAAATCAAAATGATGAAGTTGAGTATAAGCGAGACTTGTATCCTGTACAGTATCTCCAAATATGTCTTGATTGGTAGGGGGAAAATGACCTGTTTGTAATGCTTTTCTCCAAGTTATTCTATCAAGATTAACGACTTTACGTAAATATAAATATTCATCGCTGAACTCTGCATTCCGATTAGTAAAGAGCCTTAGCAAGAAATCAAGTGATGATATGGAATGCTTGTTTAATTTTTGAACTACCGGCTGTTGGATAAATAATTTATTATCAGCATGATATTTGAGCAAGTCCCAATTTTCAAGGAAATTACTTGCAGGTATATGTATGCCGGAGTTAGCGGCTGTCTCATCATAGTATTGCGATAAAGCAATTCTATTCTGCTTTGGCAGCGAATCTGCAATGCGAGCAACTGCCATATCTGAGTAATATGGATTATACTCGAGAAAGATAAGCAAGCTGTTTTTTGATATACTGTTTTCCAGTCGTTTGCGTTCATTCAAATAACGGGCAGTTTGTAAAATATTGGCAAAACCATTGATTTTACTTGCTATTGCTTGCGATATATCGCTTAAATAATCGGCACAGAAAAGGAAGAATTCTGCATCGGGTTCTTGCTCAATTAGTTTAATTATTTGGGAATTATTGAGGTAGCTGTATTCACGCGGAATTATGGGAAATGGCGGAGTTGATATTGATTTATTCTTGCTTATTTTCTGTAAAATAAGTGCCGCAAGCATTTCTAATTCATTAGGATTGCGTGTTTCGCGTATTGAAGAGCCTATGCCTGTTTGGCTAAGCATAGGTTCTGCCGTTAAAATCTCAATATTATTATTTGCGTCTTGAGCGAATAAATGATGCTGAAACAAAATTGAGTATTTTGATGAACCGAGTAAATCGGCACCAAGCGAAATAATATATTTCTTCTTTTTGCCTGAAGAAATAGTATCAAAAAATGACAAAGGAATATCCGCTTCGGCTGTGCTAGGAAACTCAAAGAACCGAACTGATTGCATTCTATTACTAAGAACATTTTTCAATTTCTTTAATATCAGTGAATTACTATGCTCGCTAAGTATAAGGATATTAGCATTATCCTTATGTTGTGATATTTTATCTTCGATATGATTCAGTGCAGTATTTAATTCGATTTCTGAATTATTTACAATTGCTTTTCTGAAACGCGGCGGAGCATATAGAGAATAGATAGCCGCCTGAATAGTTGCGTTTGTACCATTGGGATTAATTGGCGATAAGGGATTTGCCTCAATTTTTATCGGGCGTCCTTCGCGAGTTTTCACACTGATACCATAAGGTATTCCATAGTGGGGATAAATAGTATTATAATAAACCGCCTCGCCTGTTTGACTAATTTCATCAGGCATAACCATAGGAATAATTTTATGCACAGGCTTACGGCAAGCCGTGGCTATGGTTGCTATTGCAGAGGAAAGCGATATGATAAAATCACGTCTTTGCATAATCAATAATGACAAGCGGAACAGTTCTCGGGACCTCTGTCCGGCTGTTTCGCCGATTTAATTCCATATTTGTTAAATACTTGTTCATTAATATAAGCACCGTAAGCCGGCTTTGTTTTCGGGTGAAATTGAGCCTGAACTAATGATTGAAATTGATTTGAAGGTTGAACGAAAATCCCGCTTATTTCGCGGCTCGGGATAATATTCTCAATAGGTTTACGATGACAATCGATGCACCAAGACATAGTAAAATCACGTTTGTGTTTTGTCTTTTCCATTTTTTCCACATTACCATGACAAGATGAACAGTCAATATTTGCCGCTAAATGAATATCGTGGTTAAATTTTGCATATTCGGGGAGTTTGTAGATACGAATCCAGTGTAGAGGACGTCCCGTATCGTAGCTATCCGCAAGTGGTTTTATCGCTTCGGACTCGCTCCGCAATGCAACATGGCAAACCATACAGGTTCGCGTTGTAGGTATCGGCGAGAATGATTTACTCTCGGCTTGTGTATGGCAGAATAGGCATTTGATTTGATAATCTCCCGAATGTACTTTGTGAGAAAACGCTACAACTTGTTCGGGTGAATAGCTAATATCGGAATTCATACGCGAATAGACTATGGATATAATCAACAGCATAGTTGGCAACCAGAAAAGTTTTGCCATACGCATAATAATATTTGCCTTTGGTGCTGTCAAAATAAATATCCGTTTTCATTTTTTTCTAAAAACTCAATTTAATAAATTTTGAAAAAGCAATTGCAGATAAGTTTGAGTATTATAATATTTATTATCATTTTCCGAATAGATTTACAGGATTGAACATAGTGAGCAACATCATTCCAATAGGAAAATACAAGAAATTAATAATAGTATTTAACAATAATCTTGATTTTCAAACGATAAAACGGGATATGTATTATTGATTTATTTTATTTGAAGGTAGAAGAAAAATGGACGATTTAACATTTACACCCGAAACGCTCTATCGCTTGCCGTGGAGCTTAGCAGACAATGCGATTTCTTGGTTGGAACCAACAAGCCAATGTAATTTGTATTGCGATGGGTGCTACCGTGAGAATAGAAAAAATTCTCATCTTCCCTTAGATGAAATCCGCCAACAGCTTCTACTATTTAAGAAAAATCGTAAAACCGACTC
Source organism: uncultured Hyphomicrobiales bacterium (assembly GCA_964581505.1). Classification (GTDB taxonomy): domain Bacteria; phylum Bacteroidota; class Ignavibacteria; order Kapaibacteriales; family UBA2268; genus CAZOOR01. The sequence goes on along the minus strand of CAZOOR010000005.1, from coordinate 60,982 downwards.
AGTCTCAATTGCCGGTGGCGAGCCATTGATGCACCCGCATATTCTCGAAATTGTCAAAATGGTAAAAGAGATGGGGTGGAAACCTGTTATTAATACCAACGGAGAACTGCTCACTCCCGAGCTTTTGCACAAATTAAAGCAAGCAGGCGTTACGGGGTTTACTTTCCATATTGACAGCGGACAGAAGCGAGCCGGCTGGAACGGGAAGAATGAATTGGAACTAAATGAACTTCGTTACAAACTTGCAAAAATGCTAAAAACGGAAGGCAATTTATCTTGTTCGTTCAATATGACCGTATATCCCGAAAATATGCAATATGTACCCGAGTTGGTGAAGTGGTCGCAAGAGCATATTGATATGATACATCTAATGGTATTTATTCTTTATCGGGCGGCATTCAGGAATGAATATGATTATTATGCAGGCAAAGAAAAAATCAGTCTGGATAATTTATTCTACAACAAGGAGGACAGCCCCGAGCGTTCCGAATTAACTTCGCCACAGCTTGTTGATTTGATTCGCACTGTTGAACCTAATTTTATGCCTTGTGCTTTCCTGAACGGGACTATCAAGCCGGATACTTTTAAGTGGCTATTGAGTGGTAGGATTGCAAACAAACATCAGGTATTTGCTTATGTTGGTCCGAAATTTATGGAGTTAGCCCAGACATTTAAGCATATTTTTACAGATAGCTATATGGCGTATGCTTCTCCTGCAATTATCAAACGCGCCCGTTCGTATTTCCTATTGTCGTTTATGGACAAAGGTGTGCTGAAAGCGGCAAAAGAATATTTCCGCACATTTATTTCTAATCCGAAAGCATTTTTCTCAAGGGTATATTATCAATCGATAATGATAATACAACCGGTTGACCATCTGGAAAACGGTGAGATGAATATGTGTGACGGTTGTCCTGACATTACCGCTTATGACAATAAGCTTGTTTGGTCATGCCGTCTCGAAGAGCTATATAAATATGGCGAATGGATGCGAGCAACCCCCAAGAATGCTAATGAAAATAGTAAATCGCCAAAAATCGAAATCAATACCGATAAAATCGAAGAACAGAAGAAGAAGTAATTGTTATTTAAATATTACTCGGAATTATTATCAGACTAAATTATTTGGAGTTTGTTTTTTATAATTTGACATTCAAATAGCTGGATATTTGTATAAATAAATTAAATTGTGTAAATTTGATGTTTATAATCAGTTAATCAATGAATAATTGAAGATACAATGGATAAAGAAGAGCAAAAAAAGTATATAGAAGAATTAAAAAAATTCAGAAAAGAATTATTGGCTTCAAAACAAAAAGCACAGAAGTTTCTGCAAGATGCCGGAATTCATACCAAAAAAGGTAATTTAACAAAAGCATATAAATAAATGTAATTGGACTATAATATTTCTAAATTAAATGTATTCTAAGAGGTCGGGTTTAATATTAGGTTTTCACGGTTGCGATGTTTCGGTCAGAGATAAGGTCATTTGCCGAAAAGGTATTTTACTGAAACCAAGTAATAATAAATATGATTGGTTGGGTGGTGGAGTATATTTTTGGGAGAACAACTATGAACGTGCCTTTGATTTCGCAGAATTTTTAAAAAACAACCCTCCTGCAAATAAAACACAAAGAATTGAAAAACCCGGAGTGATTGGTGCTATTATTGATTTAGGATTTTGTTTGGATTTACTGGATTCCAGAAATTTGAGTATTTTACAGCAAGGCTATTTGACATTAAAAGAATTGAATGAAAAACAGGGCTTGCGTATTCCTCATAATGTTCCTTTAAATGAGAATAATGATTTATTAGTAAGAAATTTAGATTGTGCTGTAATTGAATTTATTCATCAGCATAGAAAAGAAAATAATCTACCTGAATTTGATTCTGTCAGGGGAGTATTTTTTGAGGGGAATGAATTATATCCTAATGCCGGCTTTAAGGAAAAAAATCATATACAAATTGCAATTAGAAATCCGAATTGCATTAAAGGCTATTTCTATCCGAGGGAAAGCAATACAAAGTATAAAAAACCATAAAAACATACAATTGAAAATAATACCTACAATCTTAGATTAATACTATCCGAAAAATTAATTCAGGGACATTTGGGGGAAAGAGCTTGTATAAGCAAAGTTGAAGAGAAGTTTTTCTATTTTGAATTTCATATATTTAATGAGCGGAAATGTCTGCAATACTGTTAGAATATCTTTCTCGGAATCGCTATTGACGACCAGCCAAAGCTTGGTTCTGTCTTCCGAAAGAGATACGTTTGTAATAAATCCCTTGTTCATCAGGTCATTGATTAGGTCCCGCTGCGGCGGAATCAATGACATAAATTCCACGGGTGGCGACTCCGGCAAATCAATGCTTATCATATATTGTTCCATAATTTTACCCATCTTTTACAACAAATAATTTCCATAATATTGAAAAAAATTGTTATTTCAAAATGAAATGACGGCAAAAATCAAAATTTCGTTAAATTATTTTTTAGGAAGAGATGAAAACGGAACTTATTAAGAAAGAAAATCGGAACATTTTGCAAACCTACAAACGTCATCACCTAATAGTTGATAAAGCGGAGGGGGTGCATATTTACGATGTAGAAGGAAATGAATATTTAGATTTTTTATCGGGAATTGCAGTAAATGTACTCGGGCATAGCCATAGAAAAATTATTCAAGCTGTTGAAAAACAGATGAGCAGATATACGCACCTGTCCAATTATTTTTATCAAGATGCTCAGATTGAATTTGCCGAAAAACTGATTGATATTTCGGGATATGATAAAGTATTTCTTGCAAATTCGGGAACGGAAGCAATGGAGGGTGCTATTAAATTAGTTAGGCGCTGGGGCAATCAAAATGGAAAGAAAGAGATTATTGCTTTTACCGGTGGATTCCACGGCAGGACTTATGGAGCATTGTCATTAATGGATAAACCTCATTATAAAGATATGATGGGACCTTTTCTCAATAATATGAAAGTGATTGAATATAATAATATTGAAGCACTAAGGGCTAATATCAATGAAAATACGGCGGCGCTCCTATTCGAGTTTATTCAGGGAGAGGGCGGTATCAGACCGGCTGATAGGGATTGGAGTAATGAAATATTTAGATTGCGTGATGAATTCGGTTTTAAAGTAATTGCCGATGAAATACAAGCCGGTAGCGGGCGGAGCGGGCGATTCTTCTCGTTCGAACATTATAATCTTCGTCCTGATGTTGTAACTTTGGCGAAAGGTATAGGTGGCGGATTGCCTCTCGGTTGCTTGCTGGTTGATGAAAATTTGTCCGATGTATTCGAGCGAGGAATGCACGGCACTACTTTTGGTGGAAATGCCCTTGCCTGTGTTGCCGGTAGTGTGGTAATAGAGGAACTGGAAAACGGTATTATGGAAAATGCCGAAAATGTTGGGAATTATCTTGAACGGAGATTACTCGAAATACAAAAGGAATTTCCCGATAAAGTGCTTGAAGTAAGAGGAATGGGATTGATTCGGGGATTGCTACTGAGCTTCGATGCGGCGCGGCTTGTGTCGGCTTTATTGGAGCGGAGAGTTGTTACTAACTCTGCATCAGGTTATGTGCTTCGCATATTGCCGCCGCTTATTATTACTGAGTCTGATGTAGATGTTTTTATTGTTGCATTGAGATATTGTCTCTCGGATATGAAGATTTAATACATTTTTAGTTATTTTTGTTTTTTAATTTTGAGAAATTTAAGGAAAGTAATGAATAAACTGGATACGATAATTTCATTAGCAAAAAGAAAAGGATTTGTTTTCCAATCGTCCGAAATTTATGGCGGATTGAACGGATGCTGGGACTATGGTCCGCTTGGCGTAGAACTGCTAAATAATATTAAAAATTCCTGGTGGAAGGCGATGACATTTAGAACAGATGTCGAAGGCGTAGATGCTTCAATTTTGATGCACCCGCGTACTTGGGAAGCAAGCGGGCATGTGGGGCAGTTCAGCGACCCGATGATTGATAATAAAACATCAAAAGCACGCTATCGTGCAGATAATCTGATTGAGGAATTTATCCTAAAACTGCGAAAAAAGAAAAAAACTGACAAAGCCGATGAACTCGAAAAAAGACTTGCGGCGGCTGTAGAACCTAAGGATTATTACGATATTATTGTTGAGTTTGAAATATCCGACCCTGTATCCGGTTCTAAGGAATGGACGGAAGTAAGGAATTTCAATTTGATGTTCAAGACATTTATAGGTCCGCTGGAAGATAGTAGTGCCGCTATTTTCCTCCGTCCCGAGACCGCTCAGGGTATTTTTGTTAATTTCAAAAATGTAATGGAATCATCGCGAAAGAAAGTTCCATTCGGTATTGCACAAATCGGGAAAGCATTCAGGAATGAAATTAATACTAAGAATTTTCTATTTAGGACGCGTGAGTTCGAGCAGATGGAAATGCAGTATTTTGTTAAGCCCGGAAACGAACTTGAATGGTATGAGTATTGGAAGAACGAAAGATATAATTGGTATGTAGAAATGGGTATTAACCCGGACAATCTGAAATTTAAAGACCATGATAAACTGGCACACTATGCAAATATGGCTGTGGATATTGAATATAATTTCCCGTTCGGTTGGGGAGAAATCGAGGGTATTCATTCGCGTACGGATTATGATTTAAGTCGCCATGCCGAGTTCTCCGGTAAAAAAATGGAATATGTGGATACTGTCAATAAGGAGCGCTATATTCCCTATGTTGTCGAAACATCGGGCGGTGCATCACGCGGGTTTATGGCTTTCTTGATTGATGCTTACAATGAGGAAGAAATTGTTGATGATAAAGGCAAAACGGATAAACGGGTTGTTATGAAGTTCAATCCCAAAATTGCTCCATTGACAGCGGCTGTATTTCCATTAGTGAATAAGGACGGAATGCCGGAAATAGCAGAGAAAGTATTTAAAGATTTGCAAAAGCATTACAAAGTAACTTATGATACTTCCGGTGCAATTGGTCGCCGTTATAGAAGACAAGACGAGGTAGGTACTCCATTCTGTATAACTGTGGACGGACAAACAACAGATGACCAGACTATTACTATCAGGGAACGTGATACTATGAAGCAGGATAGAATTGCAATTACCGAGATAAATCATTATATTCAGGACAAATTAATATAATATTCTTACGCACATACGTTTTAAATAATTGAAATAATAATGAATCCCAAGTATCTGCTTGGGGTTCTTTTGTTAATCTTTATTCAATATATTCTAATGAGAATTTTTAAGATATTTATTCTGTTGCTCTTCTCATCATTGCTAGTTTTTGCACAAAAGAAAGACGGGGAATATTACAAGAAACTTAATAAAGCATTTGAAATATATGGTTCTGTATTCAAAATATTGACAAAGAACTATGTAGTCCAAATTGACCCGGAAGATTTGATGGAAAAGGGTATTGAGGGTATGCTTGATGCCTTAGACCCATATACTGTCTATATGCCCGAAGATGAGAACAATAATCAATTAGACGCACTAATGTCGGGTTCATATACCGGCTTTGGCATCACAGTTGGTACTATTGACAGTCAATTGACAGTGCTAAATATTTTCAAAAGTTCACCGAACAGACACAGCGGTTTGCGTGTTGGCGATAGAATTTTTCGGATTGATACTACTATGCTGCTATATTCTCCGAGTTCGGCATTGCGTCAGTTTTCAAGCGGACAGCCGGGTACATTGATTGATGTTGAGGTTTTGCGAACAGGAATTGACGATACTTTGAGGCTGACATTAAGTCGCGATAAAATTAAAATGAATGCTATCTCTTATTACAAAATGCTGAGCGGTGGTATTGGATATATACTCATTTCCGAATTTTCAAGAAATCTAAGCGATGAATTTAAGTCCTGTATATTCGAGTTGAAAAAAGCAGGTGATTTAAAGGGATTAATACTTGATGTAAGGAATAACCCCGGTGGTTTGTTATTATCGGCTGTCGAGATGTGCGAGATGTTTTTACCCGATGGTACTCCTGTGGTTACAACTAAGGGCAATAATAAAAAAGACGTATATACAATCAGCACTGTGGAAACAACAGCTGATACATTACTGCCTCTTGCCATATTGATTAACGGGGGTAGTGCTAGTGCAAGCGAAATACTTGCGGCGGCGTTTCAGGATTTGGATAGGGCTGTTATCATCGGTGAGCGTTCTTTCGGCAAAGGGCTTGTGCAGAGTGTAAAGGCAGTTCCTTTTAATGGCAGATTGAAACTGACAACAGCAAAATATTATATGCCCTCGGGACGCTGTATTCAAAAGCTGGATTATCCGATAGCCAAAGATAATCATGGATTGGGCTTGCATCACGACTCACTTTTCTATACAAAGAATAACAGACCCGTTTATGAATCTTCCGGTGTGAAGCCCGATATTGAAATAGTCGAACCCGAGCCTAATGAATTTATTAAATCTCTTTTTGCAAACACTTGTTTTTTCAAATTTGCAACGGAATTTACTTCAACAATTGATACTCTCCCATTATCATTTGTTGTTAATGGCGATGTGCTAAATAGATTTGCAAAATATTTGAATGATAATAAGTGCAGTAGTGGAAATACATTGAGGGAGAAATTGCTGGCATTAAAGGAGCAAATTGCAAAGACATCATTGAATAAAAGTATTTCAAAAGATATTTCAAATATAATTAAAAAAATTGATAGGGCTGGGGACTATGAATTGAAGGTTCATATTGATTTTGTCAAGAAGCATTTACGTCGCGAAATACTTAGAAGATTCTATGTAGATGAGGAGATAGAGCGATTGGATATTGAAAATGAGCGTACTGTAAAGAAAGCAATATCTGTACTGCAATCCAAGCAATATTTCACGATATTATCCAAACCGCAAAATAAATTGAATTAATTGAGATTTCTCAATAATAGAAATTTTGATTATACGTTTTAATTATGTTACAAATGTGAAATCTATTAATATTCGGAACAGCGAATGAGAATTACCAAACAATATACAAACAGGGAAAGTCAATCATTAGACAAGTATCTGCAGGAAATCGGACGCGTTGAATTGCTGGCTTCAAATGATGAAATTGAGCTGGCACAGGCTATTAGGAAGGGCGGATTCGAGGGGAAAATCGCATTAGAGCGCCTCGTTAAATCCAATCTGCGTTTTGTTGTTTCCGTTGCTAAACAATATCAAAATCAGGGCTTGTCCCTCGGTGATTTAATCAATGAAGGCAATCTGGGATTAATCAAAGCGGCAAAGCGTTTCGACGAGACACGCGGATTTAAATTTATTTCCTATGCTGTTTGGTGGATTCGTCAGTCTATTTTGCAAGCATTAGCCGAGCAGTCCCGTATTGTCAGGTTGCCGCTCAATAGAGTTGGTGCTTTGAATAAAATCGGGAAAAAGTTCAGCGAATTGGAGCAGAAGTTCGAGCGTGAACCTACGGCGGCTGAATTAGCAGAGCAATTGGAAATTAGTATTTCGGAAATTGCCGAAACTATCAAGATATCCGGTAGGCATCTGTCCGTTGATGCTCCTTTTGTTCAGGGCGAAGACAACAGACTTTTGGACATCTTGCCGAACGAACAGCAACCACCGCCGGATTCCGAACTTATCAGGGAATCGCTACGTGTGGAAGTTCAGCAAGTTCTGACCACTCTTTCGACTCGTGAAGCGGAAGTGATTAGGCTTTATTTCGGGCTGGACGGTGCTTCACTTACTTTGGAGGAAATCGGCGAAAAATTTAATCTTACTCGCGAGAGAGTCAGACAGATTAAAGAAAAAGCAATAAGAAGGCTAAGGCATGCTTCCCGTTCTAAATCATTAAGAGCATATTTAGGCTAATAATAGCGGGAATATAATGAGGAAATTTGAAATTGTTTCCGACAATAATGGAAACAATAACGAACAACAGGAAAGACCTACTCGTCGCCGTCCGGTGTGGCTAAAAGTTAAAGCACCCGGCGGCGATTCTTATTCCGAACTGAAAAATATGATGAGGAGTAAAAAACTCCACACTGTTTGCGAAGAGGCTCACTGTCCGAATATAGGTGAATGCTGGCAATCCGGCACTGCCACTTTTATTATTCTCGGTGATGTATGCACTCGCTCCTGTAGATTTTGTGCGATTGCAACAGGTTCGCCCAATCCAGTTAATCCCGATGAACCTCGTGAAATCGCCGATGCCGTCCGTCAAATGCGTATTAGGCACGTAGTTATTACTTCGGTCAATCGGGACGAACTGCCCGACCAAGGTTCTAATATCTGGGCGGAAACAGTCGTTGAAGTTAAACGGAAAAATCCGAATGTTACAGTAGAAGTATTGATTCCTGATTTCAAAGGTGATACGGAGTGTCTGCAAAGAGTGCTTGACGCAAAGCCAGATGTGCTTAATCATAATGTGGAAACTATTCATCGTTTGTATCCGAGTGTACGACCGCAGGCTAAATACGAGCGTTCACTTGCCGTTTTGGAATATTCAAAGAAGATGCGATTTGTTACTAAAACCGGAATTATGGTCGGCATAGGGGAGAGCTTCGACGAAGTAATTGACCTGATGCGTGATTTACGCTTCGTTAATGTTGATATTATGACTATCGGGCAATATCTGCAACCGACTAAGGAGCATTTACCGGTTGAGAGATATGTAACACCGGAAGAATTTGAAGAGTACAAACACATAGGATTGAAATTAGGTTTTAAATATGTCGAATCCGCTCCACTAGTTCGTAGTTCCTATCATGCCGCAAACCATATTGATTAACAGTCTGTATCCCATTTATTCTAATATAATTCAAAAGGAAAAGGCGGTCTGTTTTTTCCTCTCCTTAAATCAAGGAGAGGTGGCAAAGCGTAGCTTTGACGGAGAGGTATGTTCGGCTGTTTTTGGGTGGCTTCATATCACATTCCCCGGCACATCATACACATTCATCACCGCACCCTGAAGGCTCCGGTTTGCAAAACTCAATATCGCAATATTTTCTTTCGTATTATCCACAAAAGAGTAAAATAGATATAAAAAAAAGCCTGCTCGTTTGGAGCAGGCTTTTAAGTAATATTCAATATATGATTATTTTGTTACTAATATTTCTTCTTCATCTGTGGGTGGATTAAAGACACCAACAAAGTATTCCTCTTTCAGATTGTTGTATTTGTATCTGATTTTTCCCGCTCTTGTAAATATGTAAACTAATTTGCCGGGGTTATCTGCAATTGTTTTTTCATACTTTTCGATTGCTTTGTCAAAGTCTTTACCTGTATAGGCAAAATTAATAACCTTTGCAGGAATACAAACAAGGGGCAATTCATAAGAATATCCGAAATAATAATCATCATCGGTCGGAATTAATTCGGCGTTACTCTGTGCCAACAAAGTTTCAATCTTGACATTAGGATTTGTAGCACCGCTAATTCTACGAGCAGACGAATATGATAGGTCAATGATTCTTTTCTTGACATAAGGACCACGGTCATTGATTTTGAGTAAAACGCTTTCCTTTGTTGCATTATTAGTAACTCTTACAATTGAGCCTAATGGTAGCTTTTTGTGAGCGGCAGTAAGGGCATACATATTGTATCTTTCTCCACAGGCAGTTTTCCTATTATGGAATCTCTTTCCATACCAAGAAGCATTACCTGTTTCTTTATGCTCAAAATAATATGAGATATTGTAAGATTCAATATCCTTTGCCGCAATTATATGTTTGGACACGATATTCGCAATCTCTGTATAGTTAGGGCTTAAATAGTTGCTTTCGGCATTGACCATAAAGACCGAAGCAATAATTACGGCAAGAACCGCAAAGCTTCTTTTTCCGAATTTTCTCATTCTCACCATAACTTTTTTTCTTTTAAATGACACACATTTTTCCTGTTGTTAAACAATTTCAGAGCAATGGACGTGCAAAATATGGTTATTATTATCGCTTTTCAATTAATATTATATTAAAAAAAATTAATGATGAGAATTTGTAAATCCGTTATTGCATAAGATTTAGCACTCTTTTTTTTAATTATTAGCAACAAATTTCTTGTTAATGACTGAATATATTTTTATTTTGCTAAATGATTTTTAACTTTGTAAACTTATTGGTTACATTTTATTTGGAGTTATTGTGAAAAAATATGTTCTAATGCTATTCAGCTTGATTATCGGCGCCTTCTTGATGCAGGGGTTTCAGTGTGCATCGCCTGAATATACGACAGCTAAGTTGGCACATAAAAATAGAGAATTCAAAAAAGCCGAAGAATATTTTGATAAGGAATTAAAGAAAAATCCGCAGAACGGTGAAGCCTGGATGTATATGGCTGAGACAAAATTATTCTTGAAGAAATATATGGATGCTAATGAAGCCGCTAATAACGCCTTGAAATTTGCCGGCAAAAACGCAAAGATACAAATGCAGGCAATCAATTTAAAGAGCAAACTTTGGCGTGATGTTTATTCAGAAGTTATTGTTGCTATGAACAAATATTTCAAAACAAAAGATGTGGTTCATCTTGACAAAGCAATTAAATTGACAGAAGACGGTAGTAGTATTGCACCTGATATTTTTGAGTTCGTAAATTTACGTGGTTATATGTACCAACTCAAGAAGTCAAAAGAGAAATCTATTGAGAGTTATAAAAATTATTATGAAATGATATTACCGAATATTGAATTTGCTAAAAAGAAAAATCTCTATATAAACGTACCAAGGGATAATGCTATTAAAATTCTTGGTAAACCCCTCGGTTCAAGAGGTGGCGGCAAGGAAGGCAAGAGTGATTCTTCTATCACGGATATTTTTAATGTTGATGGCAAAGAATTGTTTGTGAAGTCTCTCGGTAATAATGGCGATTTTAAAATTAAAACTTGGAACTATAATCCGCCTCCGACTTTGAGCAATGCTGACAAAATGGTTCTTTTTGATTTGGCTACCGACCCGATGGTTGAGCTAATCCAGCACTATTATGACAAAAAACAGTACAAAAAAGCGATGGGTGTTCTCAACAGCCTGCTTGTTCTAAAACCTAATGATGAGCAAATCAATAATTTTATGATTACGCTCTACGATGCTATGGGTAAGAAAGATGAAGCAACTAAACGTATGGAACAATTAATTAAATCCGCACCTAAAAATAAGTCGTTTAGATTTAGCTACGGTAACCTGCTGATGCAACTTAAAAGATATGACGATGCTATTACACAATATGAGAAAGCATTGAATATTGACCCGAAATATTACGATGCTCTGCGTAATCTTGCTTCAGCATATAAAAACAAGGCTTATGTCATTCAGAAGAAACAAATCGATGATGCAAAGGGTGATAAATCTAAAATGAATCCCGATGAGTATTTGCCATATATTAAAAAGTCCGGTGAGAGTTTTGTAAAATGCCGCAAAACACCTAAGTACGCCAACGATGTGAATATTCTTTTTGATTTGGTGGATATTTATTTTGTTACTCAGCAAAAAGATTTATTAAAATCAACGGTGTCCGAATTAGAAGCTATGGAAGCTGTGGTACCTGCTGATAATAAGGAAAGCTACTATTTGAATATGTTTAAAATATTCCAGCAGAGATTGCCAGACGAAAAGAAGTCGGAACTCTATGAAAAGAAAATCAAAGCATTAGGTAAATAATATTACGAAATAATTTATTAGTAAACGGAGAGAATGATGGCTGACAAAAAAAATCCACAAATGCAACAGCAAATTAATATTGAATTAGGCGAGAAAGAGGCGGAAGGCATATATTCCAATTTAGCGATTATTTCGCATTCACCTGCCGAGTTTATTTTTGATTTTACGCGAATTCTACCCGGGGTACCAAAAGGTAGAATTTTGTCAAGGATTATTATGACACCCCAGCATGCAAAGATGTTCCTAAATGCTATGAATGAAAATATGGCAAAGTATGAGCAACAATATGGACAGGTGAAAACCGAAAGACCCGATAATATTTTCCCTGGTTTTTCGGGTAATCCAAAAGTCAATTAATTATTTTGAAGGTAAGGGTTTGAAAAGCCCTTACCTCGTTTTTTCAAATGTTTGGAAAGGGGCTTATATTGCGATAAAATTTTACTTTTCTTGAACTTTGTTTAATCATTATGTCAAAAAAGGCATCAACATATTTAATATCAATATTAGTATTGCTCGCATTTATCGCTAGTGTGATATTTATTTATTTTTCCATTCTTGACGCCACTAACGGCAATTTTGTTTATCCTATTGATGATACTTATATTCACCTCTCTATTGCAAAGCATTGGCTTGCGTCCGGGCTTCCGGGTATTAATAACGGTGAATTTGTATTCTTGACTTCATCTCCATTGTGGACTGCCATTATTGCCGCGTTTGCATTTCTCGGCATCAATAGCGAAATGCTTCCTTTTTATATAAATATGTTTTTAGCTATTGTTCTTATTCTATACTTAATCCATTTATTTCTACCGAGATTCAATAACAGGGCTTTACTTCTATTTATTATTTTGTTGATTATTTATTCTACCTCTATCCCTTTGCTTGTTATTATGGGAATGGAGCATCTTTTACATATTTTATTACTTCTTGTTCTCTTTATGAATGCCGATAAGTTTTTTCAGAGCAGTAATAAATCCGAATTATTTGGCTTATATATTCTTGTTGCCCTTCTGCCACTTATTAGATATGAATCTCTTTTTGCAATCGGTGCAATTGTTTTACTTTTATTAATTAGAAAAAAGTTTATACCTGCTTCTATTGTTTTGTTAATAAGTATTTTACCCATTGTACTTGTCGGTTTGTATTCTTTAGGAAATGGTGGAACATTTTTACCGACTTCCTTACTTTTGAAGGGGGAATTCTTCGATGTACATTCTCTTAAAGAGCTAATCAAAACATTGGTTCTTCATCCTATTCATAAACTCAAAGAAAGTCCTCAGCTTCTATTTATATTGATTGCTTCAATAGTTTTACTATTTCGTAACGGAAAGAAATTGTTTAAAACAAATGAGTTGGTTCCACTTTTGGTTTTTATAATTACTTTTGTTTTGCATTTACTTTTTGCTAAAATCGGTTGGCTATATAGGTATGAAGCCTATTTAATCCTTATTGGTTCGGTTACTATTGCCTTAGGTGTTGCAGGGGTGGCAAAGTTAAATGGTTTATTGAATAGAAAAGTAATAATATTTATTTTGCTTTTGCTATCCTTTTCATTGCTATTTCGTGCTTATGATACAAATACAAAGATAAAACAGGCATCAATAAATATCTATGAGCAGCAGTGGCAGATGGCTGATTTTATTAAAGAATTCTATTCCGGCAATAATATTGCTATTAATGATATTGGCTTAATTAGTTATCGTGCCAATGTAAATATTTGCGATTTATGGGGGCTTGCATCTCATAAGATTGCGGCTCTTAAAATGAAAAAACAGTTAAATATGGAAACAATTAATTCTGTTTTAGAACGAAAACAAGTTAATATTGCCGTTTTATATACGTTATGGTTCCAAGGTGAAAAAGAATTCTATAAACAATGGCTTGAAGCCGGTAGTTGGATAATCAAGAATAATGTAGTGTGTGGTGATTCCAAAGTAACTTTTTTTGCAAAAGATTCCGTTCATTTGATTAAATTGGAACAGAATTTGAATAAATTTTCAAGTTCTTTGCCAAAAAGTGTAATTCAGAAAATAAATACGAGTAAATAAATATGCACAATGGTAATTATGTATTAGTACTTCATACACATCTTCCTTGGGTTTTGCATCATGGTAGTTGGCCCCACGGCGAGGATTGGCTGACCGAAGCTGTAGCCGAATGCTATATTCCCCTACTTAATGTATTCAATGATTTGATGAACGAGGGAATCCGTCCGGGTGTAAGTATTGACATTTCACCCGTACTTGCCGAACAATTGGAACATCAGGATTTTAGGGATATTTTCGAGAAATACTGTAAGGAAAAAATAGCCGCCGCAGAAAAAGACGAAAAGGATTTTACAGATTGGGGATATTCACAACATCATATTGAACTTGCATCGTTTTGGAAACAATGGTATAGCGATAGACTTAATGATTTTGTTCATAAATATAATCATAGTATTATCGGTGCTTTTCGCAAATTGCAGGACGAAGGTGCTATTGAAATAATGACTTGCGGTGTTACACACGGCTATCTCCCATTGTTGGGTAGCGATAGTAGCGTTGATTTACAGGTTCACGCCGCAAAGGAAAATTATATTAAACATTTCGGGCGCGAACCACGCGGTATTTGGCTGCCGGAATGTGCTTACAGACCATCTTATGAATGGCAGTCCCAAATTCCTATTGCTCCGTTTAACCAAAAGCATTTACGTCCGGGTTTAGAGCAAATACTTGCTAAATATAATATTGACTTTTTTATTACGGACGAAGATTTATTGAAGCGTTCTTCTCCTATTGGTACTTATGATTCTTATAAGAATCCTGACGGATTTATGCACATATCCAATCCTGAAATTACTTCTCGTGGAACGCAGTTTGCTAAATCACCGCTTGATTTGTATAACATAAGTTCGAGTGAAAAAGTTGAATATGGTACTGCTGTTGCTTTTACTCGACATCATGATATTTCAATGCAGGTGTGGAGCGGGGAAGTGGGCTACCCGGGTGAACCGAATTATCTGGATTTTCATAAAAAGCATTTCCCGTCTAAACTTCGCTATTGGAGTGTAACAGATAGTAAAATTGATATGATGTATAAGACGCTCTATCACCCCGATTGGATTTGGGATAAAATTGATAAGCAAACCAATCATTTTATTCATCATATTGAAAACACTATTAATTGGCATAAGGATAGTACAGGACGGTTTGCTACTCTGACTACTCCATTCGATACCGAACTTTTCGGTCATTGGTGGTTCGAGGGTCCTGAATTTCTACGTTCTTTGCTTCGTGGACTTCATCATTCGCCTTATGTAAATACTGTTTTTGCGTCGGAGCAAATTGATGTTGTTCAGCCGAGAGAGGTTTGCAGTTTACCGGAAGGTTCTTGGGGTGTGAAGAATAATCATGATGTATGGATAAATGAAGAGAATAAATGGACTTGGGAGGCATTATATAATGATGAAAACAGATTAAAGCTATATTATGATAAGTATGTTCGTCAAAATATGAATCCGATTATTGAACGGATTATATTGCAAGCCTTGCGTGAATTTCTATTGCTTCAATCCTCAGATTGGCAATTCCTCATTTATACTAAATCCGCAAAAGATTATGCTGAACAGCGTTTCTCGTTTCATCATTCCGATTTCAACAAGTTATTGGATTTTGTCGATAAAGTAAACGAAACTAAGCAATTAGATGAAAATAATTTACATTATCTCGAAGCAACCGAGCGGCGGAACTCTCCTTTTCAGGAATTACAACTAAATTGGTGGAATCACTAAATTGCGAACGGGACGAAGAATATTAAAAAATTTGTTTTCTCTCTCTATTGCCGAAGCGACAAATAAGGGGATATTGTTTATTTTTACAATATATCTGGCACGTACAATACTTGCTGATGGCTTTGGTATTTACAGCTTCGCCAATTCTCTGCTTGTTTTCTTTTCGCTTTTTGTCAATCTCGGGTTTAATATTGTCGGCTCACGGGAAATTGCCAAAGACCACTCGAAAATATCACTTTATGCCAGACAAATTACATCGATTAGATTGCTTTTGGCTGTCTTTTCGTCTGCCGTCTTGATTGTTTTGGCTTTACTTTTGGATAAGCCGCCGACAACTAAATTGGTTATCATAATATCAAGTATCAACTTGTTTTCTCAGGCATTTCTGATGGATTGGGTATATCAGGGAAATGAAAAAATGGAGTATCTTGCTCTTAGACAAGTTGTTACAAGCATCTTATCATTAATAGGATTATTGCTTTTTGTTCATTCTCAGTCGGATATTGTTCTGGCTATGATTATCACAGTTTCGTCTATGTTTATTAATTCGCTCTGGATGTTTCTGCTATATACAAAAATGTATGGTAAAATTAAGCTGGGGATTGACAAAGAATTTCTAAAGGAACTGCTGAAATCATCAATACCAATTACATTTTCTACATTCTTTATATTGATTTTCAATTATTTGAATATAGTAATGCTCGGATTTCTTCGTAGTGATGCCGAAACGGGATTTTATTCAGCGGCGTTTAAGTTTGTTATTTTGGTTCTTACACCATCTGCAATAATTCAAAATGCTTTTTTTCCTGTTCTCTCTCGCTCGCAATCTGTTGAAGACAGGCAACAAAAAATACGTATATATGGCAACTTCATTTTTATTATCGGAGCGGTCGTATCTTTGCTGATTATGGCTTTCCCTAATTATTTCATAGGTTTGGCTTATGGTAGCGAATATGTTGCTTCCGTACCTGTTCTGCAAGTCTTGATGGCAACCGTTACAATTATGTATTTGAATACGATATACTATCCGCCACTGGTCAGTTGGAAATATGAGAAAACCGTTATGTATGCAATTGGAGCGGGTGGTGTGGTTAATGTTATTTTGAATTTTATTTTGATTCCCAAATTTGGTGCGACAGGTGCCGCTTGGAGTACGGTTTTCAGTGAATTGAGCGTGCTGACCGGATTGCTTTTGATTACAAAGAGAATAATCAGAAAAGTGTATATATTATCAAAAATTCAGATATTTGCATTATCTCTCGTTTCTGCGGCGACAGGTTACGCTTTGCACAATTATTTGAATTTGAATGTGATTTTATCGACAGTTATTATTTTATTAATGTATTTTCCGTTAATTTTGCTGTTTAAAATCGTAACAATTGACGAAATTAAATCTTACATAGCCAAATGAAGTATGATTTTCTCATAGTGGGTGCAGGTCTTGCCGGTTCGGTGCTTGCCGAGCGGCTGGCAAAAGAGCAAAACAAAAAAGTTTTGCTGATTGACAGGCGTTTGCATATAGGCGGTAATTGCTATGACGCGCAGGTGGAAAACGGTATCCTCGTGCATAAATTCGGTCCGCATATTTTCCATACTAATAACGAGAACATTTGGCAGTATCTTTCGCAATTCACGGATTGGCATCATTATGAGCATAAGGTTCTCGCTGTTATAGCGGATATGCGAGTGCCTGTTCCGTTCAATCTGAATTCCATTGAATTATGCTTTCCCGAGAACAAAGCGGCAGAATTGAAAAAATTACTAATTGATGAATACGGTTACGGTGCCAAGATACCGATTTTAAAATTGAAGCAAAGCGAGAAAGAAGAATTTAAGGAACTTGCAGACTACGTCTATAAATATATTTTTCTCGGTTATACCGTGAAGCAGTGGGGTATGAAGCCCGAGGACTTGGATATGTCGGTAACAGCGCGTATTCCCGTGTTTGTCAGCCGCGATAATCGTTATTTTCAAGACAAATTTCAGGGGGTTCCGGCAAAAGGATATACGGAAATGTTTAGCAATATTCTGAATAATAAGAATATTGAAATCAGATTGGGAACAGAGTTTAAAGACTTATCAGGTATCGAATACGATAAATTGATTTATACCGGCACAATTGACGGATTTTTTGATTATAAATACGGAAAATTGCCTTACAGAAGTCTGACTTTTGAATTTGAAGCATTGAATATGGAGCAGTTTCAGAAAACGGCACAGGTCAATTATCCGAACGATAAGTCATATACAAGGATTACGGAATTTAAGCATTTTTTAGATTATCCGCCTTTTCCAAAAACTACTATTGCTCGCGAATATGCACTTGATTACAAGGAGGGTGAAAACGAACCGTATTATCCCATACCTTCGGACGAAAATCATTTGCTTTATAAGCAATATTACGAAGAAGCCGATAAACTCGACAGCAAAGTATATTTCATCGGACGGCTTGCGGAATACAAGTATTACAATATGGACCAAGTGGTTGGCAGGGCTTTAAATTTTTACGAGAAAAAATTTAAGTAAATAGATTAAATGAATGAGATAAAAAGAAATAACAGTATTCCTTTGTGTGTGGATTTGGACGGTACATTAATTAAGACCGACTCAATCCTCGAGGCGACATTGCTTGCAATTAAGCAAAAGCCGCTTGTACTATTTATGCTGTTCTTTTGGATATTGAAGGGGAAAAACTACTTCAAATCGCATATTCTTGCACTTGCCAAACCTGATGCCGAGTTGTTCCCTTATAATCAAAATGTTATTGATATTATCAAATCCGCAAAAAACGAAGAAAGGTATATTGTACTGACAACAGCATCGCTCGAAAGCGTGGCTAATGATGTAAATAAATATACAGGCTTGTTCGATGAATTGATTTTCAGCACGGAAAATCACAATAATCGCAGTGAAAACAAGAGCAAGACCCTAAATGAGAAATTCGGCAAGGGACAGTATGACTATATGGGCAACAGTTCAGCCGATTTAGATGTTTTCGAGAATTGCCGTAATGCTTATTTGATTTCAAATGATAAGTCATTGATTAATAAAGCTACTAAGGCAAATTCCAATCTCACGGTTTTGGAAGCGGAGGGGCATTTCTTTAAGCATTTGATTAAAGAAATGCGTATCTATCAATGGGTAAAGAATCTTTTAATTTTTCTACCCTTTCTACTTGCACACGAATTTACAGATATTACGGCAATTACAAACAGCATTATCGCATTTTTCTGTTTCTCGTTTACGGCTTCGTTTATATATATAGTGAACGACCTGCTTGATTTGGAATCCGACAGGATACACAAGAAAAAGCGAAACAGACCGTTTGCCGCAGGAGTGCTGAACCCGATACAGGCTTTCCTTATATCGCTAATATTAATGTTCATTAGTTTTACCGTTAGTATTTTCTATTTGCCGAACGATTTTGCTTGGATATTACTCTTATATCTAATAATCACAACTCTTTACTCGGTTTACTTGAAGAAAATTGTTATAGCCGATATAATCACATTGGCAGTTCTTTATTCAATACGTATAGTTGCAGGCGGCGAAATTACTAAATTACCACTGTCCAAATGGCTTATAGCGTTCTCTTTATTTATATTCTTTTCTCTTGCAATAATAAAACGCTATACCGAGTTGAAAAATCTTATTAAACAAAATAAAACTAAAGCAAAAGGCAGAGGCTACGAAACAGATGATATTAAACTACTTTTAACACTTGGAACTTCAAGTGGTTATCTCTCTGTCTTAATATTTCTTTTATATATTTTCAGTCCGGAAGTTGCAGTATTGTATCACAATCCCTTGTGGCTTATTCCAGTCAGTGTTCTATTGCTTGCGTGGATAACAAGGATGTGGTTCAAGGCATTCAGAGGTGAAATGGACGAAGACCCTGTTGTATATACGGTTAAAGACTCGTTCAGTTATGTGCTTTTCGGATTGATGATTTTATTTATTGTGGGAGCGATGTTATAAATGTTTGAAAATTATGAATCTTGGGGACGTTATCCTAAACTTCTGCCGGCTGATGTTATTAAAATCAACTGGTTAGTTCAAATTCCCGATATTTCCTCTATCAAAGATAAGGTTCTGGCTTACGGTCTCGGCAGAAGTTACGGGGACAGTTGTCTGAACGAAGACGGTGTACTTCTTGTTATTGCAGGACTTAACAGATTTATCTCAATAAATTTCGAGGACGGAATTATTGAGGCGGAAGCAGGCGTTACTCTTGCCGACATTCTCAAAATTGCCGTACCTGCAGGTTGGTTTTTATCGGTTACTCCGGGAACAAAATTCGTTACTCTCGGCGGTGCTGTCGCTAATGATGTTCACGGCAAAAATCATCACGTTGCCGGCACTTTTGGTAATCACGTATTGTCGTTCGAGCTGCTGCGTTCGGACGGAACTGTTATGACGTGCAGTCCCGAAGAGAACAGCGAAATGTTTGCGGCGACAATCGGTGGCTTGGGATTAACCGGTTTGATTACAAAAGTCAAAATTAAATTGCAAAGAGCGGCTTCACCTTTCCTTGATGTGGATTATATCAAATTCGACAATGTGGACGAATTTTTCGAGATTAATGAAGCAAACGACAGCAAAAACGATTTCACTGTTTCTTGGGTTGATTGTACTTCGACCGACAGCCGATTGGGACGCGGCATATATTCGGGTGGGAATTTCACTGCTGAGCCGGATAAGGAAGTAAAAATTAAGGACAAGTCGCCTGATTTCCCTTTCGATTATTCTTTTATTAATCCTCTGACTGTGCGACTATTCAATATTTTATATTACAACAAGCAGATTAACAAAAAAACACGGCAGAAAGTACATTATGAGCCGTTTTTCTATCCGCTTGATGCCGTTGAGCATTGGAACAGGGCTTACGGCAAGGACGGTTTTTTGCAGTATCAATTTGTTGTGCCTCATACCAACGGAAAAGAAGCGGTGAAGGACATATTAGGTAATGTCTCGAAAAGCGGGTTGTCCTCGTTTTTGACCGTTCTGAAAACATTTGGAGAGGTTAAGTCGCCAGGAATGCTCTCATTCCCGCAACCCGGGATTACGATGGCGATTGATTTCAGAATGACGGGAGATTTTACATTGAAAGAATTAAACAAGCTTGATGATATTGTCAGGGCGAACGGCGGACGGCTCTATCCAGCTAAAGATGCGAGAATGTCCGGCGAAGACTTCCGCAGATTTTATCCCGAATGGGAGAAATTTATCGAGTTTATAGACCCGAAATTCTCATCAAGTTTTTGGAGACGTGTTACAAAATAGAAATTTAATTTTAAAAGGATAAATGTTATGAAAAAAGTATTAATCATAGGCGGAACATCGGCAATAGCAAGGGCAACTGCACTCAATTTTGCAAAAAACGGTGCCGATTTATACCTTGCCGATATAAATCTTTCCCGTTTGGAGGAAGTCCACAAAGATTTGCGGGCATTGTCAGGCGGTGCAAATATATCAATCGGCGAATTTCCGCTTGCTGATGTGAATATCCATAAAGATTTGTTCGATGCGGTACTCAAGGAATTGGGTGAAATTGACGCAATCCTGATTGCTCACGGAACCTTGCCGGCTCAAGAGGAAATTCAGAATGATAATCTCGCCGTTACCGAGCAAATAAATATCAATTTTACATCTGTTGTTTCGCTTGCGACTGTTGCCGCCGCTTATTTCGAGCAAAAAGGCAAGGGTTGTATTGCCGCAATCTCTTCGGTTGCCGGAGACCGCGGGCGGCAGAGTAATTATGTTTACGGTGCGGCAAAAGGCGGTATATCGCTCTTCCTGCAAGGTATGAGAAACCGTCTGGCAAAAAAGGACATCGCTGTTGTGGCTATTAAACCCGGATTTGTGGATACACCGATGACTGCAAATATGCCCAAAAATCCGCTATATTCTTCACCGGAAAAGGTTGGTAAAGCGATATTCGAGGCAATGAATAGCGGCAAAGACATTGTATATGTACCTGGGTTTTGGAGAATGATTATGACGGTTATTAAAATACTCCCGGAAAGTATTTTCAAAAAATTATCCCTCTAAATGAAACGGCAAACGCAGGCATATTTATATGCTTTATCGGCGGTGCTGCTATGGTCAACCGTAGCCACCGCCTTTAAATTGTCATTGGAAAATTTTTCCTATTTGCAACTGTTGTTTTATTCCGTGCTGACTGCTTTGCTCGTGCTTTTTGTCCTGTTAATCGCCAACGGCGAACTTGCCAAACTGAAAAGCCAGAGTAAAAAAGATTGGGCAATTTCCATTTTGTCCGGCGGTTTGAATCCTTTTCTGTATTATCTAGTGCTGTTCAAGGCGTATGAACTCCTGCCGGCGCAGGAAGCATTATCGCTTAATTACTCTTGGGCTGTTATGGTTGTCATTTTCTCAATAATTTTTCTGAAACAGAAAATCAATCTCATAGGAATAGGCGGCATCTTGCTGAGTTTTTTCGGATTGTTGCTCATCGCCACAAAGGGCAATTTGCTGTCGCTTAATTTCTCGAATCCGCTCGGGACGGCATTGGCATTCGGCAGTTCGCTTATCTGGGCGACATTTTGGATTATCAACCTGAAAGACAAACGTGATGTTCTCGTTAAATTATTCCTTTCGTTTGCGGCGGGCTTTGTTTTCATCGCTATATACATCGTCATCACCGGAACGCCGCTGGGCATCAGCGAAACGAGCGGTTTGCTCGCCGCTGTCTATGTAGGTTTATTCGAGATGGGCGTTACATTTGTCGTCTGGCTCAAGGCTCTGAAACTCTCTGAGAACACGGCAAAAGTCAGTTCATTGATATATCTTTCTCCCTTCCTTTCACTCAATTTAATCAACATCATACTCGGCGAAAAAATTCTCATCTCCACAATAATAGGCATCACGCTTATCATCGGTGGTATATTGATACAGAAAATAAAAGTGCGGTAGGCGTGTTGTTCCTGCTATCTCCCGAAGGGCGAGGTTGGCTGTTTTGCCTTTTTAAAGTATCTCGGCTGTCTCAAACCGCACCCTAAACGATGCGGTTAATATATATGTCTTTTTAAACCGTATCCTTTAGGTTACGGTGATGAATATTCAAGCTGTTTTATACACTCCCCGGACTGATGCTCTGTTTTAGGGGTGGGTTTAAATACCTTTTTCAAATTTCTCTATATATTCCACAATCTTACGGACAACCATATTGCCGTTGCCGAGTACTTCGTCATCGGTGAAACGCAGGATATTGAAGCTGATACTTGCTATAAATTCATCTTTTAGTTTGTCGTTTTGCTTTACGTCTTCATCTTCGTGGGTTATTCCGTCCACTTCGATTACCAATTTCAATTTGTAGCAGTAGAAATCGAAGATAAATTCGCCAAGAGGTTTTTGGCGGTCGAAATCATAGCCTTTTAGTTGTTTGCCACGTAATGAATACCATAGGGTTTTTTCTGCATAGGTGGGATTATTGCGTAGTTGTCTGGCGTATTCTTTTAGTTTTGGGTTGTATTTAAGTTTTGTCATTTGTGTTGGTTCTCCTTTCTTGTTTTACACACTCCCGACTTTCCAAGTCCCCTCGAACATGGGGGGAGTAGAACAATACAGTGTATTGTTCTACGGGTGTGTGGCT
>CAZOOR010000005.1:0-37864 GCA_964581505.1 uncultured Hyphomicrobiales bacterium | reverse complement strand
GTTTCAAACTTTATTCTTCTATTTATGTTATTTTATTTTGCTCTTGCACCTTTACACACCCCCCGGCCCCCTCTTTTTAGAGGGGGTGATGCTCTGCCCTACGGGTGTGTGGCTGTTTTGCCTTTCCAAGTCCCCTCTATCAAGAGGGGATTTAGGGGTGTGTGGCTGTTTCAAACTTTATTCTTCTATTTATGTTATTTTATTTTGCTCTTGCACCTTTACCCAGCCCCAGACCCCCTCCCGAGAGGGGGCGATACGCGGGTGCTTACTTGCCTTCTACAATCTTGATTTCTTCTTCTGTCAGGTCGTAGAGTTCATAGACGAGGGCGTCTATTTGTTTGTCGAGTAAGTCGCAGCGTTGTTTGGCAAATTTTATTTCGCTTTCGCTCTTGCCGGCTGTATCGTGTACCGCTTTCTGTGCCTCCTGCATCTGCTCTACCAGCGTTACCATTTTGTCGTGCTGTGCCTTTTCCGCTTTGTTGGAGAAGTCTATTGTTTTGATGGGGAGTTGTTTAATAGTACCATGTTTTAATGTATATGCACCACCTGCAGTCATTATACCAATGAAACTAAAATAGAATTTCATAAGATTACTATTTATTACTCCTAATAAATATTTAATATTAAATGTTTTTGAAGTTAATAAATAACCATTACTGGGTAAATAATATTTTTCATTATCATATGCAAAAGCCCATCTGTCTGATGTAAGACCCCAGACTATCTTTTCTTCTCTCTCAAATTCATGGTAGTATTTACAAGCACGTAAGTTCCACCAGTTTCTACCTTGATCTGATCTTATTTTTAGCTTTTCAGCATATTTTTGTAAATATTGAAATATTATTGGATAATCAGCTGGTATATTTAAATCATAGTTTGTATTTATTATATAATTATTACTTTTATTAATTACCCACCTTTTGATATTTCTTCCTTGGATTAAAGGATGTATTATTAAATTCGAATCATTATCTTTAGAAATGATCATTTTTTTTATATCATCATTTATAATAAATGCAGGATTGAAACCAGTCGTTATACCACGATAAATATTAATGCCATCAATTTCATTAATTTTTATGGTATTTGTTTCCATTTTTTCTTTAATATTTAATAAATTTTGATCCTTAAAAATCCAATAATTTGGTTTTAAGCTACTTTGTTTAACTTTTAATCCATATTTATTAATAAAATTTGTTAATCCATAGCTTTTAATTTTTTTATCAATATCAGAAAAACGGATATAATGTTTATCTGTAGGTTGAATATTTTCAACTAAAAGAATACAGCTTGAAACTAATGCATCAAATATATGATATTTAGTAAAATCAATAACTTCTAAAAT
Source organism: uncultured Hyphomicrobiales bacterium (assembly GCA_964581505.1). Lineage (GTDB taxonomy): Bacteria > Bacteroidota > Ignavibacteria > Kapaibacteriales > UBA2268 > CAZOOR01. The sequence goes on along the minus strand of CAZOOR010000005.1, from coordinate 36,519 downwards.
TGTTTTATCATTCAAAAATGTTCTGATTTTTTTTCCGTATTCAGTTTTCATAAATTTATTTGAGATAACAAAACTCATATACCCTCGTTTTTTTAAAACCTTAATCCCTTTTTCAATAAAATATATATAAAGATCAGCTGTTCCAGCGTAACTTAAATATTTCGTTGCAAAATAATTAGAGAAATTTCTTAATTTTTTATGTTCAACATACGGCGGATTACCAATAACAGCATCAAAGCCGCCTTCGTCCATAATTTCTTTGAATTCGACGTCCCAATCGAAGGCATTAATGTTCTTCATTTCACCGCTGTCGAAGAGTTCGAGGTCTTTACCGGTGTAGAAGTCGGAGGCGATGAGTGAGTTACCGCATTTGATATTTGCGGAGAGGTCGGGGAGGAGTGCTTCCTTGCGTCCTTTGAAGAAAAGTTCGGTGCCTGCTTCGGCGATTTCGCCTTCCATCATAGTGAGTAGTAGCGAGAGTTTTGTAACTTCGACTGCCTGAGTGTCTATGTCCACACCATATATATTATTGAGCAGGATAGAGCGTTTAGTTTTTGTAGTCAGTCTGTAGCTGTCTTTGCCAATCAAGTAGAGATGTCCCTCTTTCAATCCTTTTTTCTTGTTCCTACTTTGCGTCCAGTATTTCAGGTGGTATTCCAACAGGTATTTGTAAGCCCCGACAAGGAATGAGCCGCTGCCGCAGGCTGGGTCGAGGATTTTGAGCTTCGCTACGCTCGCAGGGGGCAGGGGGCGGGAGGCAGAGGTGCTGTCCCCTGAATCCTGTGTTCTGACACCAAGTTTTCTGCCGACTGTGTTTTGCACAATGTAATCGACAATGTATTTTGGAGTGTAGTAAACGCCACCGGCTTTGCGAACTTCGGGTTTTTCTTCAATGACGGCACGGTGTCCTTTTGTCAGTCTAATTGTTTTGCCGAGGAATTGCTCGTAGATATGCCCGAGAATTTCGATAGGAATAACTGAAAATTCATAAGGATTGGGATAGTACAAATCGGCAATGATAGTTTTGAAAACTTTATCGTCAATAGATAGATTATCGAGCCATTGAATTGGTTTGAACAGCCCTGAATTGTATTTCTTATTTGCAGAGTTGAAATAGCGGGCAAGATGATGATAAATAGTATCGTTTTTAATGATTTCGGCGAGGGTAGCGTAACGTTCTGTATTGCGGTCTTCCGCCATACGCAGGAAAATAATGCGGTCAATAATCTTTTGTACTGCTTCGTTCAGCTGATAAATATCAATATTCATATTGCGAAGCGCGATGTTCTTAGCAAGCATTTCGCGCCAGTTTTCAATCATTTTCAGTAGTTCTTTATCTACTGATTGCGTACCTTTTTTCTTTTTACCTTTTTTCGTGAATTGTTTAAATTTACCTTTTAGTACTGCATCTTTTGAAATTGTATTGAACAGGAAATCCCAATTGTTTTCATACTCATCATATTTGCAATAGAAAATACGAGCGGTAGAAGCCTTGTCATTTTCCTTAGGCGGTATGGTGGTGTCGTATATAGCAAATTCCTCGAAATCAGTCAGAATGGAAATAGGTAAGCCGGCAGAATAGCCATAGCGGCGGACTTGGAAAGCAGGTTTTATATCGTCATAAATATTGACCGAAGGCTTTTTTGCTTCGACAAAGAAAAGTCTCTCTTTGCCAATACGGAAGGAATAGTCGGGCGATTTTGGGCGACCTTTAATAATAACTTTGTCCTCGCGTACTACTTCGCGATAGTCTTCGGAGTAACCTTGATTATTATTTACGTCCCAACCGAGGAATGCAAAGAAGCGGTCAATATAATCAATTTTAGTGTTTTCTTCGTCATATCCGCCGCTTTTGTATTCGTCAATGTTTCGGTGGAACTGCTGAACAAGTGCTTTTAATTCTTTCATCGGGCAATCTGCAATTGTTGAAATATAATGAATTACAAATATAATAATAAAATAGTTATGCTATGTCGTATCCGGCGGAAATATATGAATTGTGTTAGAAATATAGATGGGTAGGCAACAAAACGGTGCAACATCAAATAATACAAAAGTAAAATTAAGAGGCTGTTTAATATTTTCTGCTTTTATTTATTGAATTGAAATGATAATTTGTTTTGCGGTAATTATTGACAATGGACGAGATAAATAATGAAGACAACAAAAATTTTCCCGTTTATGAAGTGGTTCAAGGACTACAATGGCGAATATTTCAAATTGGATTTAGTAGCCGGTATTACGGTAGCACTTGTTATCATACCCCAATCAATGGCTTATGCACAGTTGGCGGGTTTGCCGGTGCAATACGGTTTGTATGCTTCATTGCTACCATTGTTAGTGGCGGCGTTATTCGGTTCCAGCCGTCAGTTGGCAACGGGACCTGTGGCAGTTGTATCGCTTATGACGGCGTCATCGTTGGAGCCGCTCGCCCGAATGGGAAGCACGGAATATATAATGTATGCGATAATACTTGCTCTGATTGTCGGATTGTTCCAGTTACTGCTCGGCACGCTTCGATTGGGGCTAATTATCAATCTGCTTAGCCACCCGGTAGTGAATGGCTTTACTAATGCGGCGGCGATAATAATAGCAACTTCCCAGCTATCAAAATTGTTCGGAGTATATGCCTATCACGGACATCATCATTACGAGACGATATATGTAGTAATCAAGGAGGCTTTTCAATATACGCATATACCAACCTTACTAATAGGTTTGCTGGCGTTCTTGATTATGTTCTTTATCAAAAAATATTTCAAGAAGCTACCATGTGTATTGATAGCAGTTTTAATTACAACGTTGATTGCATATTTTACGGATTTTGAAAAGAATGTGAAAACAACTGTGGCAAAAATTGAATCACCCGAAACAATACAGCTAATCAGGGAGTTGAATGTTTCTGCCGATACGCTCAATTCATTGTCAATCAAACTGTCCGAAACAAATAAGCGTCTGCAAAAACTGAATAAAAATAGTAAGATAACATTGATGGAGCTTCTGCAACAGGAGAATTTACTTGCGGCGATTGAGTTGAGAGAAAAGGAAATTAAGGAGGAAATACGGAGCGTAAAACTACATCTGAGTTCATTGCATTTTAATTATGCGAAGTCGGCGGACGGTAGTACTCGCTTTTTTGAAAAAGGCAAAGTGCCTGCCGGATACGAGGCGGACGATAATATATGGCGATTGAAATTCGGTTACGGAAAGATTGATACAAACTCAATATTGCTTGCCGGCGGCGGTGCAGTTGTAGGGCATATACCGGAGGGATTACCGATATTCCAAATGCCGAAGCTGGATATTCCGATATTATTGCATTTATTTCCCTATGCGATAATTATTTCATTGCTCGGATTTATGGAGGCGATAGCCATAGCAAAGGCGATAGCATCAAAGACAGGGCAGAAAGTAGATGCAAATCAGGAGCTAATAGGGCAGGGGCTTGGTAATATTGCAGGTTCGTTTAGTTCAGCTTATCCGGTATCAGGTTCGTTCTCGCGCTCGGCGGTAAATTTCCAATCGGGTGCAGTAACTGGTATGTCCAGTGTGTTCACCAGTATTGTTGTGGGAATAACGCTGTTGTTTTTCACGCCACTGTTGTATTTTTTGCCTCAGTCGGTATTGGCGGCAATAATAATTATGGCGGTAGTCGGGCTGATTAATTTCAAATCAATTAAGCATGCTTGGAAAGCCAAGTGGTATGATGGTGTTATCGCACTTATTACTTTTGTTGCTACACTTGCATTTGCACCACATCTGGAGAAAGGGATATATATTGGTGTGGCTCTTTCGGTCGGTGTAATTCTATATCGAAGTATGCGACCAAAAATAAGTTCGCTATCGCGCTATTATGATTTGAGTTTGCGGGATAGTGAGTTCCATGAATTAGATGAATGTAAATATATTTCGTTAATCAGGTTTGGCGGACCGCTGATTTTCTCGAATGCTCATTATTTGGAAGATGAAATAAACAAGCGAATTAGCCAGAAGCCTGAATTGCGAGCAATAATTATTGTCTGCAATTCAATCAATGATATTGATGCTTCCGGCGAAATTGCTCTGCGTCTCTTGGTCGAGCGAGTACGCAGTGCCGGCTATCGAATACTATTTAGCGGAATGAACAGAACGGTTTTATCTGTGCTGAAACGCTCAAAATTATATGAAGATATTGGCGAAGATAATATATTCACAACGATGGAAAAAGCGATTTCTGCTGTAATCCAATCTGCACATAATGGTCATATAGATGAGGACTGTCCGCTACTTGTAATGCACCACATGATGGATGTCAAGAAACAAGATGTAAAGGATAAGAAATAGATAAATAAAGAGAGACGCCCGTTTGGGGCGTCTCTCTTTACTATTGAAAATATAGGTATTATTTCACAGGTGTTTTATTTATTCCTAAATTTTCTTTCGGAATATTGCCCTAATTGGTAAGCGATTAAAATCGGGATTAATGCGAAACCTATATTATTTTCTATAAGATTATATTCTATTAATACAATCAAGATTATTGCTGATACTACAATAAATAACAAATCAAAAATTCTTTTTTTCATTGTTTCATTCCTTTATTTTTCTGTAATAAATGCTAATTGTTCTGTTATGCAAATTAACACAGGATTATTGCATATTGCTTAAATAATTTCTACGCATATACAACTTAAAAAATATTTATAAAAAGCAATTTTGATGAATATATTTTTGTAGAAAATATGAAGATGTTTAATAGAGTAGCATAGAGAGCGCTCCCGACAGGATTCGAACCTGTGACACCCGGTTTAGGAAACCGATGCTCTATCCTACTGAGCTACGGGAGCATATTCTAATTGACCGATTGGTTGCCCATAAATATAAAATTGTTAGAACTCTTGTCGCTCTGCAATTTAAATATATTGAATGCCAGATAATCTTTGAGTTGTTCGGTTGTCATACGGTCAATACCCATAACGGTAGCCCAATCAATCAGCGATTCAATACTTTTATTATTTAACAGCCCGAGATTCCTGAGATTGATAATTTCGCCCCACGCTTCCTTTGTAAACAAATCCTCTTCGTTTTCGCTTAATATTCTATATGCTTCATCTTTGTTTGGCTTGAAATCATTAATGAAATCAGTCGAATTTTCCAACTGTTCGAGTAACCAGCTGAAAGCAGTTGTTATCTCCTCCTGAGTATAGCCGCGTGAGGTAAGCTCATCAATATTAATATCGTTTAGCTCATTGTTTTGTGTCAATTTTGCGAGTACCAACACAATTATTTCAATTATTCTTTCATACATTATCAAATCCGAGGAATTTGTTTTCCATTTTTGTCATTTCGACTTTCTCGTCCGCAGTACCATCGTTATATCCAACTAAATGCAAAGCTCCGTGTATTGCCAATCTCTTCAATTCACTTTTCAAACTAACGCTATAATCCTTTGCTTGACGTTCTGCCGTATCCACTGAAATATAAATTTCAGCCAAAAGTTTATCTTTGGCTTCCAAATCAAATGTGATAACGTCAGTAACAAAATTATGTTTTAAAAATTTCGAGTTAATATCAAGAATTGTATCATCATCAACATAGATGATATTAAGAGCGGCATCAACTATTTTATTGGAATGCAATACGTTTTCGGTAACTTCCGTTATACATTTACGGGGTAGCCTTTTCCGAGCCGTATCATTGAAAATATTAACTTTTATCATATTTTGATTTGCATTATTAATTTGTCAATAATTCCATTAATGCCTGAATGGCGCCCTGCCCAAACGATAGAAAGATAAAATTTCCGCAAAGCCGTAATTCTGAACAGCATCACGCACGATATTTGGACGGCGTCCGTATTCTTTCAAATATTCCAGCATTCCTTGCTGTTCCCAGAGGAAGTTTTGAGGCATATTTTTAAATTTCCTTGTTAGTACTCCGTAACTGTGCAATGCCGGTGTGGACCAGTACCAAAGAAAAAGATTGATACGAGATTCATCGGAAGCAAGGCATAAAGCAATAGGGAGGACGCAATTTAGCAATATTTCACGTCTTAGATGCGCCCCTTCACCTGCAATTTTTGTTTTCATTAATTGCAACATAGAATCGGGAATAGATAATGGTCTTGATTCCTCAATATCTTTCAGGAAAGAATTTATCGCAGAATGCCCCAAATTGTCCAATATCTGAACGAAATTTTGCTCGGTATAAACCGGACGTTTGCGTTTGCTATTGTACTTAGCAATATAATTTCCTACAGAAGTATGGAGAGTATCCTTAATGCCCTTTGCGTTCAATTCCTTCTGAATTTCCGCCGATTTACGTAAAAGACGAATTAGTGCAAAATGTTGCAAATCCTCCATAGTAAAGTCATCAGGTTTTAGCCTGCCACTCTCGGGTTTTTGCATCACTTCCAATAGTTCATTTTTATCAATTTCAAGCGTTTCCATTGCGGCACCTTCAATGCTCTTGTCATTGTTAAGTACAATGTGAAGAATGACATTATTAAATTCCGGATTTTCGTTATGATTGTGCTTATACCATTCGGAAGCATTTCTATGAAATTCAAAATCACCGACATTCACAAGCCCCTCAATCAGAATAGCCGAATCAAGGAAATCCGGACCGGAGTGAACATTGAATTCGCCCGGTGATAGTATTTGCAAACGTTTGTTAGATGAAGTCTTTCTAATAACCGATGGGTCGGAAATAAGTCTGTGAACATATTTCTGTAATTCCGTTTCGGGTATATGTGAAAAATCCGTTGCCAGCATTTTATTTTCCTAATAATTTCTGATAATATTCTGCTCGTACCGCCGCCGACTCTGCGAAATCCACTGAGCCGGAGCTGTAAATAATATCTCGCGAAACATTGATTATTACAGGACTGTTATTGTTTGCCTTTAATATCGCTTTGGCATCGCCACCCTGAGTGCCAACCCCCGGAATAAGTAAAAAATGTTTTGGAATAATTTTGCGAATTAGACTTAATTCCGCCGGATGTGTTGCACCTACCACGTAGCCGGTGTTTTGATTATTACCGTAAGTTGCCGTTGTTTTGATTACCTGCTGATAAAGTGGAGTTCCGCCGTATTCCAATCTTTGAAAATCCGCCGAGCCGGGATTTGAAGTGAGCGCTAATATAAAAATCATTTTATTATCATATTCCAAAAACGGTTTAAGCGAATCACTACCCATATATGGGCTGACGGTTATTGCATCGGCTTTGAAAAAATCAAAAGCAGATTCCGCATAAGCCTTAGATGTATTACCTATATCGCCACGCTTAGCATCAGCAATTACAAATTTATCTTGCGGAATTGCTTCTATTGTTTTCTTCAGAATATCAAATCCGTCCGAACCATATTGCTCGTAGAAAGCAAAATTTAATTTATATGCCGCCGTATATTCAGCAGTTGCTTCAACGATTTGTCTATTGAAAAACAGTAATCCCTCAACATTCTTTTCAATCCCTGCGGGCAGTTTGGCTATACTTGTGTCAAGACCAACGCATAGCAGAGATTTGCTTCGCTCAACCGAGTTTGATAATTTTTCAAATGAATTCATATATTAGGGCAATGTCTTAATAATTTCTTGATAATCTTTGCTAAATAAATTGCTTTCGGTCGGTGCCGGAATATTATTATCTTTCAGCATCTCTTCAATCTTATCCCATCTGTTCTGCGAGTAGGGGTGAGACCTTAGCAGAAGTGCAAGGAAATTGCTCTGTTCATTCTTCTTAATTTTATCGAAGAAGAACTGAATTGCTCCCGGATACCACTTGGTGCTTTGCAAATATTTGAATGAATACTCATCTGCTTCGTATTCGTCTTCGCGACTATTATACATTAGGTATAAGCCATTGAATAAATTAGCACCGATTTGTTCAATTGATGAAGGGTTTTTACCGAGTACTGCTCCCAATATTACTGAAAGACCATAAGCTTTTGTCATTCTCTTTGTTGCATGGCGGCGTTCAGCGTGGGCGACTTCATGCCCAAGTACACCGGCAAGTGTTGCTTCGTTTTCGAGGAATTTCATTAGCCCGGTATATACATATACGTACCCGCCGGGTGTACAGAATGCATTAATAACAGAATCGTTATATATTATTTGTGCTTTATACTCAAATATAGTTCTATACTTTATTTTCGGGGATTGAATAATGGTATTGACAATTTCCTGTATATAGTTAGCCGCAGGATTTCGATAATATAATCTGTATTCGTCAGGGTTTGATTTTATCTGGTCATCAAGTTGCTTCCCGAGTTTTTTGTCGTCCTGTACAGAATAGACGTTTAATCCACCGTCATCTGAGCAGGATACAAGAAAGCCCAAAGTGCCAATCAGGTATAGAAAAAGTATGTTTTTTCTCAATATAGTTATAATTTTCATAATAAATTCTTTAATTAATAATACAAAATTGTTTATTATCTGTTAGTTATCGTTTAAATTGTTCTTTTTTAATAATAATTAATAATTAATTATGTTTAATACGTTTATAATTTAAGATATTTTTTGTTCATTTGGAAAAAAAAATTGAAAAGAATTTAATAGGAAAATAATTGAGTTTAATTCATAGATATATATTGCGGTCAATCATACCACCATTTATTTTTGGTGCGATAACCGTTATCTTCTTGTTTTTCTTTCAATTTATTGTTAATCAGCTTCCGAAATTTTTAGGCAAAGGGATTAGCTACTGGGTCATATTGCAATTACTCGGTTATAATCTTGCGTGGATGTTTGTATTTGCAATGCCGATTGGAATATTATTCGGTACATTGATGGCATTCGGTAATTTGTCTGCTAATCAGGAAATAACCGTTATGAAATCTGGTGGATTGAGCCTGATGAAATTGATGTATCCTATGGTTGCTATCGGTATTTTGGCAGGTGTATTTTTATTTTGGTTCAATGATAATATTTTACCCGAGAGCAATCACATGGCAAAGGTTCTGCTGAATGATGTTACGAGACAGAAACCTACGTTTACACTTGAATCCGGACAGTTCTCTACAGATTTGGACGGATATACTATTCTTGCCCGTTCTCTTGATTCTGCTTCCGGTCTTATGAAGGGTGTTACTATCTATGATAATACGCGCGGTTATCGCGTTAATCTTGTTTCGGCAGATTCCGGTACTATTGAATTTTCTTCAAATTTCTCGAATTTTATTATTTTCCTTAGGCATGGTGAAATACACCAATTGCTTCCAAACAAAGTGAAAAACTATCGAAAAATTAATTTTGCTCAATATCAAATTGTTGTTCCGGCAACCGGCTTTGCTTTTACTCGAACAAATGAAGATATGATTTCCCGCGGTGATAGAGAGATGAAAATTGCAGAGATGGCAAGCATTGCAGAGCAGTCGCAAGCTAATTCGGATTCCGCCGCTATGCGTGTTAATAGCAGACTACATAAGCACTATGAGTTCCTTGCGGGCATTCGTTCCGGTGAGACTGTTTCGGAGAATAATTCCGAAAACGAAAAACCTACTTGGACTAAGGCTTTGCGTGCGGCTGAGGAACGGATTAATTATTTGAAAGCAAATATTGTTTCGGATATTAATCAGATTAATGATTTTTCTAAACGCGCAGACCAATATATGGTTGAAATTTATAAAAAGTATTCTATTCCATTCGGTTGTATTTTATTTGTCATTGTGGGCTGTCCGCTTGGGATTATGACAAAACGAGGTAATTTCGGTATCAGCGCCGGTATATCTATTATTTTTTATATTGTTTATTGGATTTCTTTTATTGGGGGTGAGAAACTCGCTGATAGGGGATTTCTGTCGCCTTTCCTGAGTATGTGGTTGGGTAATTTCATTATCCTGTTTGTTGGAATTATTATTATGTTGCGTGTTAGTAACGAAGGATTTAGTTTGAGTAGTATCAAAAATAAAATTATTAGTCCGAAATCCGTTTAGGCTCGCGGGTGGAATGTGCGATGTACTTCTTTGATGAAGTCTCTGTCAATATGAGTGTAAATCTGTGTTGTGGATATATCGGAATGTCCAAGCATTTCTTGCACTGCACGCAAATCGGCACCACCCTCCAAGAGGTGGGTCGCAAATGAATGGCGGAATGTATGCGGATGTATATTCAATTCAATGCCTGCAAGTTTTACGTATTTATCAACTATTTTCCAAATACCCATTCTTGATAATTTTGTGCCTCGTACATTCAGGAAAAGTATATCATCGGTTTCTTTTGATTTAATCAGAAATGGGCGTGATTTAATAATGTATTCATTAATCCATTTAATAGCTGATTGACCGATAGGGATAAGCCTTTCTTTTGAGCCTTTGCCGAAAACTCGTATTATACTGGTATCAAAAATCAAATCTCTTTTTTTAATATTAATCAACTCGGAGACTCGCAAACCGCAGGCATACAAAAGTTCCAGCATTGCTTTGTCTCGCAGTTCGTTTTTTTTGCTGATGTCGGGTTGTTCTAAAATCTTATTCACTTGTTCGATTGATAGTGTGTCGGGTAAGTGTTGCTTTGCCTTTGGCAGTTCGATTTTTTCGGTAATATCGGTATCGGCAAAGCCCATAGCAAATAAATATTTGTGCAGACCGCGTATTGACGCAATATAGCGTTTTCGGGTTGTGGAGCTTAGTCCCAATTCGCTAAGTTCCATTAGAAATTCGCTGATGTTTGAAATCTCTACTTGAGTAAAAGACTCTAAATTATAGCCTGCTAAAAAAGAGGCATATACTTTTAAATCGTGTTCATAAGCACTCTTGGTATTTTGAGCAAGTCCTTTTTCCAAGGAGATAAAATAAATGAATTTCTTTAATTCATTTTGTAATGTATTACCGATTTGCGAATTAGTCTTTGATTTGCTCTTTTCCATCATCTTTGTTTTTCTTTGGAATTTCCTTATATGCTACACGCTGGTGAGACGAACCCTGTAAATGCTTCACACAGGTTTCTTTAACCACCTGCAAATCTTTGAGTGTAATATTACATTCGTCAAACTGACCGTCAAGGAAACGTGATTGGATAGTGCTGTCAATTATTTGTTCAATTTCGTCAGTGGTTTTTCCGGTTAGTCTCGATATCGCTTCTGCCGAATCGCAAATCATCACAATGGCAGTTTCTTTTGAACTCGGTTTAGGTCCCGGATAACGAAAATCATCTTCGTTAATATCGCTGTTCTCTCCGGCTTCTTCCAATGCTTTTGCATAAAAATGTTTAATCAAAGTAGTTCCATGGTGCATTGGTATAAAATCGGTAATCCTCTGTGGTATATGATATTCATTCGCCAATCTTATCCCTTCCGTAATATGTGTTTTAATTGCTTCGGCTGATTTCTTGGGCGATAGTGAATCGTGCTTATTGGGCATATCGATTTGGTTTTCCGCAAAATACTCCGGACGCACCATCTTCCCAATATCGTGAAAATATGCACCTACCTTGCATAATAATCCGTTTGCACTAATTGCAGTAGCACATTTTTCCGCCATTAAGGATAGTGCTAAAGAATGCTGGTAGGAACCCGGTGCTTTCTCGCTATACTTCACCAGAAGCGGGTGGTTTAAATTATTGTATTCTTCCAATTTTAAATCGGTTGTTATATTAGTTGTTTTTTCAATTAAGAACAACAGCCCAAAAGTGATAAGAGGGCTTATAGCAGAGTTCAATCCTGCAACAAAGAGTTTGGTAAGTGTCGGACCGAATTGATAAGTTCTTTCGAGGGAAAAGGCTAATATTGTAAATGAAAATCCAATAAAAATAAAAAACATAGACCGGAATAATTGTGTCCTACTCTGAATATCCCGCACAGAGTAGCCTGCGAGAATACCGGCAATCATCATTGTTATTCCAGTGTCGTAATCATTGCCTCTTACACCTGCTAACATCAAAGCCATTGTTACGGTTGTATAAAATGCTGTACGTGAATCGAAAACAATAGCAATGAGCATTGATAAGCCCGGCAGGAAAATAAAATATTCTATCGGTAGGGGTGTTTTGATTTGCATTGTCAGCCAAGAAAGAGCCGCAATAAATACCATTACACTGCATAGAATACCCATTTGTATATTATCACCGTATATGCGTTTACGCATAATAAACAAATAGACAAGCAGTATCGAAAAGATAATAAAAGAATGACCGAAATTGCCAAGAATTATCCAGAAAGTAAGTTTGCTCGTGTTTGATTTATATCTAAACATATTATATGATACAATTTTTCTGCTTGCTGTTTCGGATACAATTTCACCTTTGGAAATTATTACCTCGCCTTGCCGAACAAATCCGTCTCGCTTAGCAACATTCTTTATCGATAAGTCTATTGCTTCTTTTGTAAACACATCGGAATATTCAAAGTTGGCTTTGTAATTCCTGATTATTAATTGTTCGGCTAATGCTCTTTGTTTTTCGGGTAAATATGCTAACAATCTTTGCCTGACAAGCTTGATTAACTTATTCTTGTCAATTAATAGTTCTTTTTTTAGTATTACTTCATTGTTGGGTGGGATATATACGGAAATGTTACGATTTTTAATAAATTGCAATGTAGTGTCAATAATATTTTTTCTATAAATGCTACGAACGAATGATTTCATCTTTGAACTCAATTCACGTATTGTCGTACTTCTCTCTTCCGGTTTCATACCGAGCAGGAAAGAAATTGTTTTATAATTAAAATTATCTTTGAGCCAGTGGGGGGCATCGTTGCCCAAGTATATTATTTTTTTGGCGAAAGTATCCAGTTTGGCAATTAAATTTTTTGCGGCGGTTTTGTTACGCGTAAATACCAATAGAGTATTCTCTTTGGCTTCTCTTACTTCTTTCTCATATTGCCGTTTATCTTTATATACAGGGAAAGAAAATTCCGCAATAACTGTCTGTTCAGACCATTTGTCGCCGGGACGGGCTTCAATGAAATGTCCGGTTCGCTCCTCATTGCCCAAATCTATCATAAAAAAAAGCGTGCAAAGCATCACGGAGAGAACTATCAAACCAAGTTTGATTTTCATCGAATTGCTTGTATTTACAAATGCTACGCCAGCACTTTTCTTTGTGCGGTTAAGCATTTTTATAAACATTGTTTCTTTCTTTTCAGCCATTATTTCAACCGATTTGAATTCTTATATTTGTATTTCTACTGCAAACTAATTAAATTTTGACTAATTTTAAAAACAATATTGAATTTAATTATGGAATGTCTGTTTTCTCCGTATATATTTGATAGCAATAAAATGATAAATATTAGGGGTGATGAGCTTAAACATATAAAAGCTTTAAGGCTGAATCGAACTGAAAATGTACTCGTAACAAATGGGCGGGGCGATACTTGTTTGTGCGAGTTGTCTAATATTGAAAAAGATATTGCGGAATTCCGTGTCATTGAACATTATGAAAATTTCAATGAAAATGATTATTCGTTATCATTAGCTGTATCCTTGCTTGCTTCGAGGGACAGATTGGAATTTGCTGTTGAAAAAGCGGTTGAACTTGGAGTGAAACGGATTATACCCTTGCATTCACGATTCACTCAGAAGTCAAAATTCAAGCGTTCAAGAATTGAAGCCAAAATTATCGCCGCTCTTAAACAGTGCAAAAGAAGCGTCCTACCAATTCTTGATGACTTAACCGAATTAACTCAACTTTGTCGAGCCGGAACTGATTTCGATGATATTATTCTTTTTGATGAAGAAGGAGAGAAGCCGCAACACAATTTGTTGAGTAATAATATTTTAATATTAATCGGACCTGAGGGTGGATTTGCCCCAAGTGAAATTGAATGTTTTAGGAAATTCCATAATACAAAAATATGGAGTCTTGGCAATAGGAGATTACGTGCAGAAACTGCCGCTGTCAATGCTCTTTCAATAGTGAACTATTTGAAGTTGATGAAGGAGTGAAGTAATAACTTGCTAATTTGTTCTATTGCGGATTTGCCTGATATAGTCGCGGGCATTTTCGTTGTAAATAGATTTCGGTTCTTCTTTTAGCAATTTGGTAAAATATTCAATTGCCTGTTCATATTTCTTTTCGGTAAATAATATCTCGCCGATAGTAAACAAACAGTAGTCTTTGTGAATGCCTTTAGCCTTATCTTTGAGCAGTTCCGAAAGATGCTCAATTGAATTATGCGTTTTTCCTAATTTCAATTCAATTTTCGCCGCTTTGATGAGTGATAAATCATATAGGTTTTCAGGTTTAGATGATTTTGCAGCAGTTAAAAATAATTCAAGTGCATTTTGCAATTTCTCTTGTTTTTCATTCTTTTCTGCTTGTGCATATAGCGAAAGTGCTTTATTGAAATTTTTATTTGCCTCAATTAATGATATTTTCTCTAAGGCATCATTAGCAACATCAGAGTCCGTATTCAATGTGATTTTAGTAAAATGAGCCAAAGCAGAATCCATATTTCCTTTAAAATATTCTATCTCGGCAAGTGAATATAAAGCCTGATTGTGTTCCTTAACGGAACGCTTATATACATCAACAATAAATTTATATGCAAGAATTGCTTTGTCGGTTTCATTTTTCATAAAATATATGTCGGCTTGCATTAGTGTAGCCGATACTTTGTATCTGGTATAATGTCGTAAATTCACCAATTTATCAAGTTCAATGAGTGCTTTGTCGAGTTTGCCGAGACGTTTGTATAGAAGAGCAATATTGTATGTACATTCCAAAGCAGTAGGGGTGTCGGGATATTCCTCAATAACTGAACGATATTGCTTGATAATGCTTTCAGCAGTTTCCCCTTCAAGTTTGCCCGCTTGCATAAATTTCATTTCGGTAGTCTTGGCAAGTTTGAAAAGAGCGCTGACTGTGAAGGGCGATTCCTTTCCTTTTGCAATAAGCCATTGCAGACCTTTAATAGCAATGTCATAATTGCCGTCATTAGCGGCATTCAGAGCAAAATTATACACATCTCGTCCACGGCTGTGTCTCTCATTGTCAATTTCTTTGTATATCTCTATTGCTTCTTCATTTCTGTCCAGAGATGTCAAGAACCAAGCAAAGAGTTGTTTGTACGCAAGTTTATCGGATTTATCTTTGAGAATGGAATATATATACTTCTCTGCGTCAGGATTGATATTTAGAGCCGAAAGCCTGCCCTCCGCAAGTGCAATATTACCGGTCTGTGCATAAAGTATTAGGACTTCGCGAGTTCCGTTACGGTAATCGCCGTTTATTGAATATAGCTGCGATAATCTATCAGCAAATAATTCGGCTGTGTTTAGATTTTTTCTACCTAATACATAAGTATCAATTGCCTTTTGAAAGAGTCGCAATGAAATCTGAGTCATTGCTAAATTTTCATAAGTCATCTGAGAATTGCTTTCTGCATTTATTGCCTTTGCCCATACTGTTTCCGCTTTTTCTGCTTTTCCCGCTCGCCAATAGAGTTCGCCCAATAAAGTATAATTATCGCTCGTGGGGATTTTTATAATATGCTTTTCGACAAAAGGAATGATTGCTGAAAACTTATTCTGTTCTTTCATAGCTCTTATATAGCCGTTGAAATAATTTTCATTTTGTTCATCGCTACCGTAGAGTTCCAGATAGAGTCTTGACGCATTAACAAAATCACCACTCTGTTCAAAAGAACGAGCCAACTTATATTTCTGAGCTAAATATGTCTGTGCCGAAAGTTCACTTGTGTAAGTCGCAAACAGAACCAAAATAAAATAAATAAATATATATGCTCTTAATTTAATCTCAATACTCCAAAATATTAATCGCCGGAATAGACGCTTGATTTGCCTATCTGTTTTATAATGGATTAAAAGGGTTCTTCGTCCGAATCTTGGAAGTCGGGTGTATTATGCGCATTCTGCAAATCCTCAGGAGCTTCCGATTGGCTGAAATCACCATTTTCAAAACGAGCAAATTCCTTTTGGAATACTAAGCGTACATTACCCGTAGGTCCATTCCTCTGTTTCCCGATGATTATTTCACCTGTATTTTCGGTAGGGAAATTTGTATCGGGCCAAGTATTAATACCATAAAATTCAGGACGATAGACGAAAAGCACGACATCGGCATCTTGCTCAATACTACCTGATTCTCTCAAATCGGAAAGCATAGGGCGTTTATCGGGACGCTTCTCTACATCTCTATTCAGCTGTGCAAGTGCAATAACAGGAATATCTAATTCTTTAGCAATTTGCTTTAACGAACTGGACATCATCGAAATTTCTCTCTCTCGGCTTTCTGCTTTTGGCGGGTGCATTAATTGTAAATAGTCAATAATAACAAGTTTAATATCTTTTTCTTTTTTAAGCCGCCTGCATTTTGCCCTAAATTCAGTAATTGTGAGTGCAGGGCTATCATCAATAAATAGTGGTGAATCTGCAAGTTTGCCAATACGTGTAGCCACAGTAGCCAAGTCCTGTTCGTTCATCATTCCTGTTCTGATTTTATGAAAACCAATGTGGGACTCTGCGGCAAAAAGACGCATAACAAGTTGAGTATCTGACATTTCGATTGAAAAAACGGCAACAGGCATATTATATTCAACAGCAACATTACGCGCCATTGATAGAGCAAAAGCCGTTTTACCCATTGAAGGACGAGCGGCAATTATAACTAAATCGGAATTTTGAAAGCCACCGGTTAATTTGTCTAAGTCTCGAAAACCGGACGGAACTCCTGTTACACCTGTTTTATCTCTTTCTGCCAGCTGGTGAACAATTGACATTGTATTGAGCGAAAGTGTTTTGATGTCCAGATATGAACCGGAAAATCTTTTTTCTGCAATTTTAAAAATATCTGATTCCGCAAGGTCAATTTCTTGCAAAGCATCTGTTGATTCGTCAAAACATCTCTCAACTATTTTTGTAGATGTTGAAATCAACTGTCGCTTTAAATATTTCTCCTGAACAATACGGGCGTAATATTCCACATTAGCCGATGTGGGGGTGCGTTTATTTATTTCCGTTAAGTAAAAGGTTCCGTTAACAAAATCAAGTTTTTTTCTTTTTATTAATTCTTCACTCAGCGAAACAATATCAATAGGTATGTTTTTCTCATACATATAGGACATAGTATCAAAAAGTTCCTTATGTATTTCGTTGTAGAAACTTTCGGGTTCTAATATTTCAATTGCAGAACTTGCCGCAGACTGCTCCAACATCATAGCCCCGAGTACTGATATTTCCGCTTCTTCCGAGTGGGGCGGGATTTTGGCACCGACTTTTGAATAGTCAAAATTTCTTATGTCATTGATTGCATTTGTTGTCATTTTGTAGGTAGAATAAATTTAAATAATACATTTTGAAATAATAATGAGTTGCAAAAATCAACAAACGGCAGATGACTTTTTACACAATTACTAAACACTTAATCTACATTAAGCGGATATTAGAATTTCCAGCCAAAAGTAATAGATAGAAAAATACCGCCGAAATTTTTAATCGGGATATCTTTGACGCTTTCTATTCCTTCACCGCCGAACGGAATATGATAGTAGCGTATATCAATACTTAGATGAGCGGTAGGCTTTGAAGTAATCTCCGCACCAAACCCGAGAAATGCCCCGAAACGTGTATATAGACGTGTATATTTTAATGCCTCGAAGAACGTGTACTTAAAAGGATTGGCAAGTATAAATGAGGGACCTGTGCCTGCGCTCAAATATGGCTGAAATCCATCATCTAATACCTTATGGAACAAATAATAATTAACACCAAACATAAGCGGAAGCATATATAAGCGATTTATCTTACCCGGTACAACTATTCTTCCGGTGTTCGGGTCATAGTATTCAAATTCGTCCGACTTGCGGGCGCCTGATATATACAGACTTGCGAATGCCTTAAACTCTTGGCTTATTCTTAGTGAATAGAACATACCAAAACCATAACCGTTCTCGGACAGTAATAGATGAAATCCAAGTGCTTTATTCAGACCTTGTTCGTCGATGCTGTTTCGCACAAGTTTATGCGGCGATTTAAAAATAAATACAGTATCAGGATTATACACGGGTGCAGATTCTCCTTTTACTTGTGCATTTAAAGTACCGGCAAATATGCCGCTAAAAATCAATATGATTAATAATAATTTTTTCATTCCGTTTTTACTTAACGATTTTGATTTACTTTCATTTCTTATTCATAACAATTTTATATGATTTATTGTTACAATACTGCTAAATATAATAATAAATAATACCCTAATTGTTCAATTTTTTTTGTAATTTTACAAGTTAGCTTTGGACTATTTTTGAAAGTTTATTTTAGCTTCAAATGTAAGAAGCAATACGGTATGAAGATTAGCTTACTTTTGGATATTATAGAAAAATTCTTGCCCCGAGAAACCGCTATGGAAGGCGATAGGCTCGGTTTGCAAGTACAGGCAGGCAATAGTGATGTCCGAAACTTGCTGATAACTATGGAGTTAAATGATGCTGTCGTAGAAGAAGCAATTAGTATTAATGCAGATTGCATCATTGCATTTCACCCTTTGATATTCCAACCGCTAACCCAAATAACAGATAGTGAACGTGTCGGGCGACTTTTATCTTTACTGATTAAGAACGGAATATCACTTATAACAATGCACACAACTTTTGACGCCTATAAATACGGAACAAGTCGGATTTTATGTGATAGATTGGGTATGGAGTACGAGACATTCCTTGTTCCTGACGAAAAATATCAAGGTTACGGAATGGGAGTGATTTGTTCACCGAAGGAAAAACTTAGTTTGTCCGAACTGCTTGAACGGCTTGCGAATGTTTGCCATTCGCCTATCAGATATTGCAACGGAAAATCGGACAGCGATATTGACAGAATAGCAATTGTAGGCGGCAGCGGCTCATCTTTTATTGATGATGCTTTGCAATCACAGGTTGATGCCTTTATAACAGCCGATGTTACTTATCATCAGTTTCATAGAGTTGCCGGTAAAATGGCATTGCTTGACCCGGGACATTATGAAATGGAGCAATTTGTTGCGAAAGGAATCTTTGATTTCCTTTCATCTAAAGTTGAACCTGATGTTAAATTAAACTTATCCGGTTCATACACAAATCCGGTTATTTATTATCCCGATTTGAATTATTCTGAAAAACAAAAAAATTATATTTTAAATAAATTTTAGGTGTTGTTAGCTATGGAATACCAATTAAACTATCTTGCTTCTCTGTCTTATCTCGACCTTCAACACGATGAATTGCAAGAAGAATACGGGGATTTACCTCGCAAAGTTGAAGAAGTCAGAATTAAGGCTAAGAAGCTGAAAGATTTGGTTGACGAAACAAAAACTATTATCAAGAACAACAAAAAATTTGCAAAAGAAGCAAAGGTTACTCTTGTTGAATTGAAAACAAAAGAGGAGAAACTTGCTAAACAGCAGTTTAAGGTTAAGAATAACAAAGAATTCGATGCCATTACACAAGAAATCGAATTTGTGCAGAACGAATATAAAAGAATTTCTGAAGAGTTAGCAACTAATGGACTCAAGGAAGAAAATTTAAAAGCTACGCTTGAAGAGCAAGATGCTAACTATAAAGAGGCAAAAGCAGAGTTGAAGGATTTGGAAAAAGAATTGAGCGAGATTTCCGAAGACCAGAATGACGAGGTTAAGAAAATATTGAAACTTCGTAATTCTTATGTAAAGAAGCTGACTACCGAAAATTCCGAGCTTTACAATCGTATTAGAGAATATTACGATGATGCTGTTGTATTGGTAAAGAGAAATAGTTGTACGGGTTGTTATAGCCAGATGCCGGCACAGAAGGTTGTCGAAATCAGAACACATCTCGACCAAATATATACTTGCGAACATTGCGGTAGAATTTTATATACCGATGATATTGAAATTGATAAAAAATTATTGAAATTATAGATTTTGTTCATTGAAATTATTACGGGGAAAGCAGGCAGTCGCATTTCGCATTAGCGGAATGAGGAAAGTCCGAACTCCATAGAACAATGCACTTCGTAACGCGAAGGCAGCGAGCGGTTTATGCAAAATTTATTTTTTGTGAACTGCAAGCTGACGGATAGCGCAGCAGAAAGCAAACCGCCAATCCGGGAAACTTTGTTTTCGTCAGGGAGGCAAGGGTGAAATGGTGTGTGTAAGAGACCACCGCATCTGTGGCGACACAGATGGCATGGCAAGCCCTGCATGGAGCAAGACCAAGTAAGAATATCGGCTTTAGCTATGGATTGTTCGTCCATCTTTTAGGAGAGATATTCGGGTAGGTTGCTTTAGGGTAATGGCGACATTGCTCACAGATAAATGACTGCCTCGGTCGTTATGTACGGCTAAGACAGAATTCGGCTTATCGCTTTCTCCGTTTTATTCTTAATTATTATTACTCATTCTTATAAGGATTTCTATTATGAAAAAACTGACAACATTGTTTATCTTTTTTATTCTGCTCGGTTCAATATCTTTTGGGCAGGTAAAAATCGCAGTTCTGCCTTTCCAAAATATGGACGGGCTATTGGATTATAATATTTATTCTTATAAATTGCAGGATTCCGTCTTCAAAGCCTTGCAGGCGTTGGACCCTGACGAAAAGTATTTTACTTTAATTCCACTCGAAGAGATTGAAGTTGCACTTGCGGATTTAAATCTTGACCCGACTAATCCTCAATATCCTAGCGATATGTGGAAAGCCGCCGAACAGCTTGGCGCTGTGGAGGTCGTAAGTGGTAATTTTAGTGTAGAAATGAAAAGATTTCTTATAAGTGCTTATGTCTATGATGTTGAAACAAAACTTCCGAATTTGGCACATCAAGCCAGAGATATTTTTAAGAAAGAAAAAGATATTTTGAAGGCTGTGAGGATTATTATCAAGCGGCTCAAACCAATTTTAATAAGTGAGTAAATTATTGATTGCGGCGGTTTTTTTGAACCGCCGTAATTTTTAGTAGCAGACATAATAAAATTAGTCATCAAAGATAATAAATTCCTGAACAATTTTCTTGTTAATATTTTATCTGCTTACTCCTTTGCTATTTTTTGTATTGCTTCAATCAAGCGGTCGAGGTCGTCAAGAGTTGTATAGACATTTGGCGTTACCCGAACGCCGTTGATTTTTTCCCATTTTATTCCAACTGTATAGAGCTTATATTTCGAGAATAATTTTGAACTAATCTCGCTCGCATCTATTCCGTCAATGGCAAAATTGAACAATCCGCAGGAATACTTGGGATTGTCCGAAGTGAAGAATGATATTCTATCTATATCCCTGACTGCATCAACCCAATAATCTTTGAGAAAGCGAAGACGCTTCTCCTTACGTTCCGAGCCGATTGCATTGTGAAAATTTATTGCTTCACCAATTGCCTGCTCTGACGGAAATGAACGTGTACCGAGATGTTCAAACTTTCTGATGTCTTCGGACTCCGGTTCTGCATTTGGGTATAGCGGTAATAGTTCTTTAATCTTTTCCTTTTTGACATAGAGCATACCGGTACCGAATGGGGCGCAGAGCCATTTATGAAGACTGGTGCCAAAGTAATCACATTCCAAATCCGGTATATTGAAATCAATATGTGCAAATGTATGAGCGCCGTCCACCATAACTTCTATACCTCGTTTATGTGCGGCTCGGGCAATTTTCAATGCAGGTAGAATTTGTCCGTTCCAATTTATCATATGAGTGATATTGACGATGCGTGTTTTTGCTGTGAATTGTGCTTCATAAGCACTAACAACACTTTCGTCATCTTCGGCAGGGATAGGGAAATCCGCCCATTTGATTTTTATTCCATCACGTAATACTCTTAATTTCCAAGCATCAATTACGTGAGGATAGTCATATTTTGAGAGAACAACTTCATCACCTTTGTTTAGTCGCAGACCAAATATCACGGTGTCAAGTGATTCCGTTGTATTTCTATTAATCGCAATTTCCTCCGGTGAGCATCCGGCAAGACGTGCGAGCTTAGCACGAAGCGGTTCGCGACCTTTGTCCACTATACGCCACATATAGTATGCAGGTCCTTGGTTGCAAATACGTGTATATTTGAACATTGCTTCCTGAACAACTTTAGGTTGAGGGCTTACTCCTCCATTATTTAGGTTGATAATATTGGGATTGACTGTATAAGATTGTTGCACCCAAGCCCAAAAATCTTCCGAATGTACTTGCGGACGCTTCTCTTCCATAGTTGCCGATAGTAATTTATTGTTGGAGTAAAGCATCGAACTACCGAGAATAAATCCCAGTGTCTTTACAAATTCCCTGCGTTTGTTTTTCATATTATTTTCCATAATAATTAAGAAATTAAATGAATATATACTAATTTTGCTAAAATACGATTTGATTTTATGAATACAAAAGATAAATATATAGCGGACATAATTATTGTGTCCTACAAAAACCCCGATTTGACGGTGCAGTGTGTCGAAAGCATTCGCCGAACAATTGGCAATGACTATCGTTTGCTTATTGTAGATAATGCCTCACCGGACAATACTGTTAGGATATTGCAGAAGCAATTACCCGATGTGCAAATTGTTGTGAATAAGAAAAATCTCGGATACTCCGGTGCAGTTAATAGTGGAGCCGCTTTATGCAATTCTGAATTTATTCTTATATCTAATAATGATGTTATCTATCGCAATGGTGTAATAGACGGATTGCTTGCAATGATGCAGAAGGATAAACATATCGCTGTTGCCGGACCTGCCCAGGAGTATGCTGACGGCACTTGGCAAATCAGCTATGGTGATTTCCCGGGTGTGAAGCTTGCATTGAAGCGTATGTTTTTCTTGGAGCAAGCAATCAATTTATTTAAAAAATTATCAAAGGGATTTGCGGTAGGCAATTCCAAAAAGTTAGATGTCGGATATGTTGATGGTGCCGTTATGCTTGTTAGGCGTTCCGTATTTGAATCTTTAAATGGATTTGACGAAGATTTTGATTTCTATACGGAAGAGACTGATTTTTGCTATCGTGTACGTCAAGCGAAGCATCGTGTTGTCTCAAATCAGAGCTTGACGGTTACTCATTTGCGCGGTGGCTCGAACAATATGGGTAATTTAAAAGAAGAGAATATTAAAAAACTAATTGGTTCAAAAGTACTATTCTGTAAAAAGCATTTAAGTAGAGGACAGATGAGATTTTGTCTTATTGTTGAATCCTTTACTTCTTTTATTGTATCTAAGGCAATGTCTTTTGCGTCTATTTTTATGGGGGGCAAACTGAAACAAAAGTTTAAACGCAAAGCAAGAGTTATGAAGGATTTTCATCGGGCAAGAACCGAAATGATGCGAGTCGAAAAGTTATGAGCAAATATGATATAGCCATAGTTTACAGGATTTATCCGGGCGTTTCCAAAGTGCCGCCTATTTTCAGTCATAATAAATATAAATTGTCAGAACTATGTCTGGCGTCGTTTCGCGATGCACTCATTGGTATTAATTTTAAATTGTACGTAATACTTGACAACTGCCCTCCCGAATACAAATTATTATTTGAAAAGTATTTTCCAAATAATGATGTCGAATATATCGCATTGCCTCATACGGGAAATGCCGGTACTTTTGGAATGCAGATGGATATTTTACTTTCTCAGGAATATGCCGATGTCGTATATTTTGCCGAAGATGATTATTTCTACCTGTCCGGTGCTTTTCGGAAAATGTTGGATTTTATTCGTTCGGATATCAAACCTGATTTTGTTACTCCTTTCGACCACTTGGATTATTACACACTTAAACTACATAAGTATCCTTATGAAATAATTGAATCGGGCGGGCATAGCTGGCGTAGTGCATCGACTACTTGTATGACTTTTATGACAAGTAAGGAAACACTAGGCAAGAGCGAGAAAATCTTCCGAAGCTATACTAAAAACAATTATGACGCAAGTCTCTGGTTGGCACTTACGAAAATTAAAATTTTCAATCCGATATATTTACTTTCCGTAATTTCTTCGGGTGGAATATTTGCACGTATATTTGCAAAAATGTGGTTTCACACTGCCGGACAACTAATTAGCGGTAAAAAATACAGACTATATGCTCCGAAACCGAGTCTATCCACCCATTTGGATAATGTTTGTTTGGCGCCGGATATTGACTGGGATAAAGAGTTCGATGAGAAAAATAAGAAAATTAATTTTTCTGATTTATAAAAAAGTGTTAGTTTTGATTTTGAAATAACTACTTTTTTATAAGAAAAATTTTATAATTAAAATTTGGAGGAAATAATGGCATTGTATATTAATGAAGATTGCATCAGTTGCGGCGCTTGCGAACCGGAATGTCCCGTAGAAGCAATTACAGAAGGCGATGAAATTTTTGAAATAGAAGCTGATAAATGCGTTGAGTGCGAAGGCCACTTTGATGAACCCCAGTGTATTGAGGTTTGTCCGGTAGAATGTATTTTCCCGATTGAAAAATAATTCTGCTTCAATGCTTATAACTTTGCCGGTATCTTGATTGATACCGGCTTTTTAATTATTATGAAAGCACAACAAGTAAAAATAGAAATTGCTAAGGGAGTTATTAAAAGCGTATCCGAAACTCCGGGTTACGTCTCGCTGATAAACAAAAAAGAAAGTATCAACATTAAAGACGTATGGCTCTACCCGGGCTTTGTAGATGCTCATGGTCATATTGTAGCTTTAGGGCAGATGATTAGTTCACTAAATTTGAGTGATTGCAATACTGCTCTGGAATGTGTGGTAAAGGCTAAAAATTTCAAAGGACGCAGAGGGCAGTGGCTAGTCGGTCGAGCTTGGAATCATGAGAATTGGAATACTAAGGAATACCCGACAAAGAAAATATTAGACGCATCATTTCCTGATACTCCTGTTAGTCTCACACGTGTGGACGGACATACGGTATGGGTGAATTCTTTTGCACTGCGTCTTGCCGGTATTGATAAAAATACTACAGCACCTCCGGGAGGTGCTATCATGCGAGATGCTAATAGTGAACCAACAGGTATTTTAATTGATAATGCTATGTCTTTAATTTCCGACTTGTTACCCCCTCGTTCTGAAAAGGCTATTGAACAATATATCGTTGATGCAAATAAAAAATTACTCTCCGCAGGCATTACGGAAGTTCATGATATGGACGTCAGTCCTGCATATATTCCTATTTATAAGCGACTTGACGAAGCGGGGAAACTTAATGTGAGAATTCAAGCATTCGTGCAGGCGCAGAATGACGAATGGTTGAAAAATGAAATTAAGCCTTATATCGGTAATATGTTTAATGTAATCGGTGTAAAATTTTATGCTGACGGTGCATTGGGTTCGCATGGTGCGGCAATGTTAGAACCATATTCGGATTTACCTACGAGTAAGGGTTTGCTATTAATTTCAGAAGATGAATTATACGGAAAAGCCGCTGCCGCCATTGATAAAGGCTTTCACATTGCTACTCATGCGATAGGTGATGCCGCTAATCATTTGGTATTGAATGTCTATGAAAGATTGAGAAATGACGGTATAGCAAGTAATGATGCGATTTTGCGAATAGAGCATACGCAAATCTTAAAGCAATCCGATATATTGCGTCTTGCTGAATCTCGTATTTATGCCTCAATGCAGGCTGTACATTGTTTGAGCGATGCGGAAATGGCTCAAAAACGCATTGGTAATAGAGTTAGAAATTCCTATTTGTGGAAGTCGCTTATGAGTGTCGGAACTATTGTTGCCGGCGGTTCTGATTTTCCGATAGAATCACATAATCCTTTGATTGGTATTGATGCCTTTATACATCGTACACCAATTGGTAAAAGCGAAGCTTGGCTAAGCAAAGAAAGAATTTTACCCGAACAAGCGATTGATGCTTATACTGTTAATGCTCATATTCTATCCGACAATGCCGAAAGGCGTGGCTCAATTCAAAAAGGTTTGAGCGCCGATTTTACCATACTTAACAAAGATATTGGTAAACTCTCACATTCTGACTTTGCCTCTGTTGAAGTCCTTGCAACTATCATCAATGGAAAAATTGCCTACCTCAACGATAAATATATACCGAGATAAGTTACGAAAAAGCCGCAATACCTGTTATACTCTGTCCGATAATCAATGTATGAATGTCGTGAGTGCCTTCATAAGTTTTAACCGATTCCAAATTTGCCATGTGTCGCATTATGGGGTATTCGTTCAAGATGCCGTTGGCACCATGAATTTCTCGAGCTAATCGGGCGGATTGAAGAGCAATATCCACATTGTTTCGTTTTGCCATTGATATTTGTTGAGCGTTTGCTCTGTTTTCATCTTTCAATCTACCGAGCCGTTTAGCGAGAAGCTGTGCTTTTGTTATTTCGGTTGCCATCCAAACAAGTTTTTCCTGAATAATTTGATGTCCGCCAATTGGTTGATTAAACTGAATGCGGGTTTTAGCATAATTAACCGATGATTCGAAAACGGCAAGTGCCGAACCAATTGCGCCCCAAGCAATTCCGTAACGTGCTTGGTCTAAACAGCTGAGCGGACCGCGTAAACCTTTGACATCAAGTATATTTTCCTTAGGGATTTCCACATCTTGGAAAATCAATTCTGATGTAATGGAAGCTCGGAGTGAGTGTTTGCCTCTCATTTCAGGTGCCGAAAAACCTTTGCGTCCTTTCTCGACAATAAAACCGCGAACAATCCCGTCCAATTTAGCCCAAACAACAGCGACATCTGCAATAGAACCGTTGGTAATCCACATTTTAGCACCGTTGAGCAGATAACCGCTTTCTGTTTCGATAGCATTTGTCAGCATACCACCCGGATTAGAACCGTAATCCGGCTCTGTTAAACCGAAGCAACCAACTGCTTCGCCACTTGCAAGTTTCGGTAGCCATTTCTTTTTAATCTGTTCGGAAGCATAGGAATAAATAGGATACATAACAAGGGAATTCTGTACCGAAGCAAAGGAACGAATACCGGAATCGCCGCGTTCAAGCTCCTGCATTGCCACCCCATAGCAGGTATAATTTGCGCCGGCACCGCCGTATTCGCTTGGTATTGTAATACCTAATAATCCGAGTGAACCTATTTCTGGAATTAGTTCGATGGGGAATGTCCCTTTTGAAAAATGCTGTTCAATAATTGGCATTACTTTGTCATCAACAAAACTATGCACAGTATCCCTAACAAGAATTTCATCTTCGCTAAATAATTCATCAATTTGATAATAATCATATATATTCATATTCGTCATAATACACGTACCGATAATATTGAGAAAAAATCGAAAACAAATATATAAAAAATTGTTCTAAATACTTTAATATATTTGTTGCTTAATGAAAAAGTTCGTAATTTTGTAATCGGAAACGGAAAAGAAGGGAATGGGCTAAATAGCCCATTTTTTTGTTATTAATAAAATTAATAATTTTTAAGAGTAAAAAATGCCCAGACGCAAGGTAAAACAAAAAATTGACAAAAAGCAAATTGTCGAAGCGTTTGCCGAAATGGCGAGAGCTAAAAGTATTGACCGTGACCTTTTACAGGGCATAGTTAAGGAAACTATGTCTCTGCTCGTTAAAAAGAAATACGGTCAAGAATCAAATGCCGATATTATCGTTAATATGGATAAAGGCGATGTAGAAATTTATTTGATTAAGCAAATTGTCGAGGAAGTCGAAAACCCCGAAACAGAAATTTCTATTGCTGAAATTCGCGAACTCGGGCTTGATGATGAATATGAAACGGGTGATGAATATATTAAGGAAATTTCTCTTGAGAATATTGCCGATAATTTCGGTAGAAGATTGATTACTCTTGCCGCACAGAACTTGAACCAAAAAATTCGTGATGTTGAGAAAGATAATATCTACAACGAATATATTGGTAAAGTCGGTGAGATTATTATCGGTGAGATTTATCAGATTAGAAGAAATGATATTCTCGTTATGCACAACAAAGTTGAAATGCACTTGCCGCGTGAGGAACAAATTCCAAACGAACCGTACAGATATAAGAAAAATCAGGCTATAAAAACTATTATCAAAGAAGTAAGACGTACCGGACAGGGCGGGCAACCCGAAATTATTTTATCCCGCGGTTCCGAGGATTTTCTTGCTCGATTATTTGAAATTGAAATTCCTGAAATTTATGACGGTATTATTCAGATTAAGGCTATTTCCCGCGACCCGGGCGAACGCTCAAAAGTTGCTGTTACTTCTTTTGATGACAGGGTGGACCCTGTTGGCGCCTGTGTTGGTATGAAAGGTATTAGAATTCATTCTATCGTAAGGGAATTAAATAATGAAAATATTGATTTGATTGAGTTCTCGGAGGACCCGAAAAAGTTTATTGGCGCCGCATTGTCGCCGGCTAAAATTAAGGAAATTACTATTGCCGAAGATGTTAGAAGTGCTACGGTTATTGTTCCCGATGAACAGGTGTCGCTTGCTATTGGTAAGAACGGACAGAATGTCAGATTGGCTTCCAAATTGACGGGGTATTCGATTACTCTTATCAAAGAGGGTGGTGAGGATATTGATTTGACTGAATTTGTCGATGAATTTGGGCAAGAGTTGATTGATTCATTATTGAGTATGGGGATTGAAACTGCTCGTGAATTCCTCGAAGCTGATTTGGAACTGCTGTTCTCCATTGAAAATATGTCCAAAGATAATTTATTGGAATTGCGTTCTATCGTTCTGCTTGAGTTCGAGGAAACTGAAACAGATGAGATGATTGAAGAAATCAAGAATTATGACCCTGCGGCTTCTGCCGACTCTTCGGAAATTGATATTGATGCTTTAATCAGCGATTCAGATGATGAGAGTACAAATGATAATGTTTCTGATGAAGCAAACGCTCCCAAAGAGCAGACTGATTTGGAACTTGTCGAAGATGACGAAAATTCAGATGACGAAAATCAGAAAGATGATAAAGAAAACAGTTAATTGAAATTTATAGATTAATAATAAAAGTAAATATTTTATATGGCCGGTAAAGTCAGATTAATAAAAATCGCTTCGGAGATTAATATAGGCAGGGATACCATTGTGGAATTCCTCAATAACAAGGGACATTCTATTGAGAATAAGCCCACGGCTTTTCTTACGCCCGAAATGCTGGATTTGGTTTATGATAAGTTTAAAAAAGAACTAAAATTAGCAGAGAAACAGCGTGAAAAAGTTGAAAAAATGAAGCAAGCACGCCAAAGTGCTTCGGATTCGAAGTCTAAAACAGTTGCTAAACCAAAGGAAGAAACTGTTAAGCCTGATGAAGTAGAGGCACCTGAACCTGTTGTCATTCAAAAGGCAAAGAAAAAACCCGTTAAAAAGCCGGCTGCTATGAGCCTTATTGAAGAGATAAGCGAAACAGACGAATTGCCAAAAGCAAAGAAAAGGAAAGACAGCAAGAAAGATGATTTGATTGTTGAGGATAAGCCAAAGGAACAGTCGTCTCAAAAAGATGAAAAAACTGCTCTTGTTCCGAAACCGAAAGACACAGAGAAACTTGTAAGCTCTGAAAAGAAAACCCAAAAGGATACAAAAGAAAGAACCGGCGAAAGAAAGAAAGAAGATGTTAAATCTCCGCAGAAAAAAGCCGGTGAACATAGGGCAAAGAGAAAGAAAAAAAGAAAAGCTCTTGCTGAAGTTAAGTTGGGTGCTGATGGTGGTACCGGAAGGAAAAAGCCAGGACTTACTATTGTCGGTAAGATTGACCTTGACAAGAAGGTAAAGAAGAGAGTCAAGAAAGATACAAAAGACACTAAGGATTCTAAGGATTCTAAGGATACAAAAAGCCCTTATACAAGTTCTACGTCCACTGATAAGAAGGATAAATTCAAGAGAAAGAATAAGGGGCTAAAAGGCAAGAAAATTGAGATTGGTTCGGAAAAAGCCGAAAAGAGAAAAAGAAGAAGAAAGAAACCCATTAGGGAGCAAATCAAAGAGGAAGATGTTCTCAGAACAATGAGACAAACTCTTGCCGGTATGGAAGATTCCGTAGCATCGGGACGAAAAACAAAACTAAAACAGAAGAAGAAAGAACAACGGCAGGAGAAAGAACGTAAGAAAGTTGAAGAACAGCAGATTGAAGATAAAATTCTCAAACTTACGGAATTTGTTACTACTGCCGATTTAGCAGAAATGATGGGTGTTGGTGCTAATGATATTATCTTGAAGTGCCTTGATTTAGGGCTGATGGTTAGTATCAACCAGCGTCTTGATAAGGATACAATTACAATTATTGCGAGCGATTACGGCTTAGATGTCGAATTTGTTGATGAAAAAGCAATGCAAATAATTGAATTTGAAGATGATGACCCGCCGGAATTATTGAAGCCGCGTTCACCCATTGTTACGATTATGGGACACGTTGACCATGGTAAAACCTCACTTCTTGATTTTATCAGAAAGTCAAATGTCGTTGCCGGTGAAAAAGGTAGTATTACTCAGCATATCGGTGCTTATCAAGTGGAATTAGAGAATGGTAAGTTTATTACTTTTCTTGATACACCCGGACACGAAGCGTTTACAGCAATGAGGGCAAGAGGCGCACTCGTAACTGATATTGTTGTTCTTGTCGTTGCCGCTGATGATGCGGTAATGCCCCAGACGATTGAGGCTGTCAGCCATGCCCAAGCCGCAAATGTCCCGATTATTGTGGCTATTAACAAAATTGATAAAGTTGATTCAAATCCGGAAAGAATTAAACAGCAATTGGCAGATTTGAATGTCTTGGTCGAAGAGTGGGGTGGAAAGAACCAATCGGTCGAAATTTCTGCTAAAAAAGGTATTAATATTGACCAGTTGTTAGAAAAAATCCTTCTCGAAACGGAAATGCTTGATTTAAAAGCAAATCCTGACAGGAATTCAGGCGGAACAATAGTCGAAGCTGATATGGCAAAAGGCTTTGGTGCTGTTGCTACCCTTATTGTCCAAAACGGAACGCTGTCTATCGGTGATAGCTTTGTTGCCGGCGTCCAGTGGGGCAAGGTTCGCAGAATGCTTGACGAAAGAGGAAAAGATGTCAAAAAGGCAGGTCCTTCAATGCCTGTAAGAGTCATTGGTTTTAACGGATTACCGGAAGCCGGTGATATTTTTAATGTTGTTGAAACCGAATCTAAAGCTAAACAGGTTGCAACAGATAGAAATGTTTTGAAGAGACAACAGGAATTCAAAAAATCCAAAATTATTACTTTGGACCAGCTCTCTAAGCAAATTCATGATGGTGAGATTAATACTCTTAATATTATCATTAAAGCAGATGTAGTAGGTTCTGTCGAGGCACTTTCCGATTCGATATTGAAACTTTCGACAGGTGAAGTTAAGGTTGATATTATACACAAAGGGGTTGGCAATATTAACGAATCTGATGTTATGCTTGCCATTGCTTCCGGTGCGGTTATTCTCGGTTTCCACGTCTCTATGTCCGGTGCCGCACGCAAGATGGGCGATGTAAATTCCGTTGATATTAGATTATATGAAATTATTTATGACTGTATAGAAGAAGTAAGGCTTAGCCTTGAAGGTTTATTAACACCTGACTTGAAGGAAGATATTACGGCAGAGGTTGAAGTTCGTAAGGTTTATAAAATAAGTCGATTAGGCTCAATTGCAGGTTGCTATGTCCTAAATGGTAAAATTTCGAGAAATGATAAGGTAAGACTATTGCGTGACGGTCTGCCTGTTTTCACAGGCACTTTGGATTCTTTGAAACGAAATAAAGATGACGTTAAAGAAGTTGATACCGGTTACGAATGCGGTATTATGCTTCATAATTTTAATGATGTTCAGGTTGGTGATATTATCGAAGCATATAAAATTGTTGAAATAAAAAGACGGTTATCATAAATGTCGGTTAGGTCGGAAAAAGTAGCAAGTGTTATCAAACGCGCACTTGTAAATGATGTTAATAATTTGGCAAATGAGCATTCCGCCGGCTTGGCAACAATTACGTCTGTCAAGCTAACCAATGACCTGCATATTGCCAAAGTATATATTAGCATCTATGGGGGCAATGCCGGACCAGGCGAGTTCCTTGATGTTTTGGAATCTCGAAGCAAAATGTTGCGGGCGGAGCTTGGACACAAAATCAGGTTGCGTTATACGCCGGAACTGCGTTTTTATCATGATGATACATTAGAGCAAATGGAACATATTCAGGAATTAATTGAATCCGTTAAAAGTCCCGAGTCTGACAAAATCGATAGTACCCAAGAATAACTTATGCTACTTTCAAAAAATTCAATCAATCAATTTGAAGAATGGCTGAATACCGCCCGTGATACCGGCGGAATGTTGCTGATTGATAAAGATTTGAATTGGACTTCTTTCGATGTTATTGCTAAATTAAGAAATCTGTTTAAAATTAAAAAAATCGGGCATGCCGGTACATTAGACCCATTAGCAAGCGGTCTTTTGATTGTATGTTGCGGTAAATTTACTAAGAGAATCAATGAATTTCAAGGTTTGGACAAAACATACTTGGCAAAAATCAAACTCGGTGCAACTACCGAAACAGATGATTCCGAAAAGCCGGAAGAGAATATCAGGGATTATTCATTTGTTACGGGAACTAACATTGATGATGTTTGCCGCTCTTTCGAGGGAGAAATCATGCAAACTCCACCGAAATATTCCGCTAAGAAAGTTAAAGGAAAGCGACTTTACAAATTGGCAAGAAAAGGAATTGATGTAGATATTAAGCCTGTCAAGGTCTTTGTGGAATATATTAAAGTATTGAGCCGAGATTTACCATATTTTGAGACTGAAATCAAATGCTCAAAGGGTACATATATCAGAGCATTGGCAAGGGATATTGGGGAACAATTAAATACGGGGGCTTACCTTGCCGCATTGAGACGAACTGCTATCGGCGATTTTTCGGTCAATGATGCTTTGACTATTTCGGATATTGAACAATTAATTAAAAATATTGACTCAAATTCGGCAGTGAAAAATGAGAGTATTTAGGGGATTTGAAGAAATAGATTTTAAAAAAGAAACAATCCTAACCGTTGGAACATTTGACGGTGTACATAAGGGGCATCAATCAATTTTGCGAACCCTAATTAATCAGAGTGAGCGGCTTTTTTATCGCAATTTGGTTATGACGTTCCACCCTCACCCTCAGCAGGTTGTAAGGAGAAAAGATAAAGCACCACTCGAATTGCTATCCACGATTAACGAACGTCTCGAACTCTTTGAAAATAATGGCATTTCCAATGTGCTGGTTATTCCTTTTACTTATCAATTTTCACAAACACCACCCGATGTATTTATTAGGGAACTAATTGTAAATAAGGTAGGAGTCAGTAAAATATTGATTGGTTATGACCATTTGTTTGGTAAGAATAGGGAAGGCGATATTAGCCTATTGAAGGGGCAGGGCGAAAGATTTGGTTTTGATGTAGAGAAAGCTGATGTTTGTCAAGAAAAAGAATTAATAATATCAAGTACAAAAATTCGCCAAGCAATTAAAAGTCGCAATTTGACACTTGCGAACGAACTTTTGGGATATAATTATTTTGCTAAGGGTACTGTTATTAAAGGTGATATGCGTGGAAGAACGATAGGTTTTCCTACTGCAAATTTACATTTGGAAGATGACGCAAAACTATTGCCCTCGAACGGCGTATATTTTGTAAAAGTAACAATTGGCAATGAGGAGTATTACGGTATGACAAATATTGGTTTACGACCCACCTTTAAGTTGAATGAAGGTAGGACATTTGAGACAAATATTTTTGATTTTACTCGTGATATATATGATGAAACTATAAGGATTGAATTCTTAGAGTTTATCAGAGACGAACAAAAATTTTCGAGTGTAGATGGATTGATTGAACAACTTAAAAAAGATGAGCTTACTTGCAGAAAGAAAATAAAATAATTTTTATATTTGAATAGAAATACGTAAATTTGTAATTCTATTATAAACGGAGTAATTAAATGATTTATAAAGACCAAAAACAAGAAATAGTAGATAAGTTCGGAGAAGCGAAAAATGACACCGGTAAGCCGGAAGTTCAGGTTGCAATTCTTACCGCTAGAATTAACGATTTGACCGGTCATCTTGCATCTCATAAAAAAGACCATCACAGCCGCAGAGGCTTGATACAGATGGTTAGCAAGAGAAGACGCTTATTGAATTATTTGATGAAGAAAGACGTTATACGCTATCGCGAAGTGATTGCGGCTCTTTCCTTGAGAAAATAATTTGTCGATTAATATATCATAATTCAAGACTTAAAGCGGTAAAATGCTATTACCGCTTTTTTTATATTTGCATAACATTTTTACATTTTTAATAAATAACGACTATGATTACAAAAACAATTGAGTTATTCGGTAAAGAATATTCTTTGGAAACAGGCAAACTTGCCAAACAGGCAAACGGTTCTGTTATGGTTAAATGCAATGAGACTATGGTACTCGTTACGGCTGTTGCCGCTGATACGGAACGTGATGTTGATTTTTTGCCTTTGCAGTGCGAATATCGCATTAAAACCGCTTCTGCCGGAAAAATCCCAGGTGGATTTCTAAAAAGAGAAGCACGCCCAAGTGATATTGAGGTTTTGGCTTCAAGGCTTATTGACAGACCTATCAGACCCTTAATTCCAAAAACATGGCGATTTGAAACTCAGGTGATTGCAACTGTATTTTCCGCAGAGCCGGAAATTGAGCCTGATGTACTTGCTATGTTCGGCGCTTCCGCCGCTCTTATGATTTCCGATATTCCTTTCAATGGTCCTGTTTCGGAAGTTCGAGTAGGAAAAATTGATGGTGAACTTGTGCTTAATCCTTCTTTCGAGCAGTTGAAAGAATCGGAGTTTGACCTTTCAGTTGCCGGTACTGATACAGCCATTACTATGGTCGAAGGCGAAAGCAAGGAAATTTCCGAAGAACTATTTCTCGAAGCTTTGGAATTTGCTCATGAAAATATTAGGAAATTCAATGGTTTGCAGAAAGAACTTGCAGATAGCTTAGATATTAAGAAGCGTGAATTTGTTGAACACGAACCTGATGAGGAATTGGTTGCTCTTGTTAAGGATACTATTTTCGATGATTTGAAAACTTATGTCCATACAATTTCGAGCAAGACAGAGAGAAATGAAACTCGTAGCAATCTTTTTGATGCCGCTTTCGAGAAAGCAATGGAAAAATATTCTAATGATGAGGATTTTGACGAAGAATTTCTAAATAAGGAAATTGCCGCTATCTTCAAAAAATTGGAAAAAGCCGAAATGCGTAAGATGATTCTTGACGAATCAAAAAGATTGGACGGTAGAGGACTTACGGAAATTCGTCCGATTTCTGTCGAGGTAGGGCTTCTTCCGAGAGCCCACGGCTCCGCTCTTTTCACTCGTGGCGAAACACAGAGTTTGACGACTGTTACATTGGGTACGGCAAAGGAAGAACAGATGATTGACGGTTTGCAACCGACATATACAAATCCATTCTATTTGCATTATAATTTCCCGCCGTTCAGTACGGGCGAAGTAGGTAGATTGATGACCGGAAGAAGAGAAATAGGGCATGGCAATCTTGCAGAGCGTGCTTTGAAAATTATGGCTCCTGCTCATGAAGATTTTCCATACACTATTCGCATAGTTTCGGATATTCTGGAATCTAACGGTTCATCTTCTATGGCTACTGTGTGTGCGGGCAGTCTTGCACTTTTCAATGCAGGTGTTCCTATGAAAAAAGCTGTTGCCGGTATTGCTATGGGATTAATCAAAGAAGATGATAATGTTGCTGTGCTTAGTGATATTCTCGGCGATGAGGATTTCCTCGGCGATATGGACTTTAAAGTAACAGGTACAGCAGACGGAATAACTGCCTGCCAGATGGATATTAAAATTGAAGGACTTTCTTGGGATATTCTTCGCACTGCTTTGCAACAGGCAAAGGATGGGCGTATGCACATTCTCGGTATTATGAACGACTTAATTGATGCTCCGAATGATGAGCTTTCGAGATATGCTCCAAGATTTTTAACTATGTCTATTCCGCAGGATAAAATCGG
This sequence comes from uncultured Hyphomicrobiales bacterium, assembly GCA_964581505.1. GTDB lineage: Bacteria > Bacteroidota > Ignavibacteria > Kapaibacteriales > UBA2268 > CAZOOR01. Next base: position 652 of record CAZOOR010000005.1, on the reverse strand, counting down.
TGCTGTTATTGGTAGCGGTGGCGAGACCATTCGCGGTATTGTCAAAGAAACTACTGCCGAAGTGGATATTAAAGATGACGGTACTGTTATTATTGCTTCGGTTAATCAGGAAGACGGAGAAAAGGCACGAGAAATTATAGAATCAATTATTAAGGACCCTGTTGATGGTGAGAACTATTCGGGAGTTGTTAAGGAAATAAAAGAAGGTATTGGTGCTATTGTTGAATTTATGCCGAAGAAACAGGGCTTATTGCATATTTCGCAAATTGCTCACGAGAGAGTCGAGAATGTGGAAGATGTACTTAATGTAGGTGATGTTGTCGAAGTTAAGTTAATTGAATCTACTCGGGACGGCAAATTCAGATTGAGTCGCAAGGTATTATTGCCGAAACCGGAAGGTATGTCGGAAGAGGAATATCAGCGTTCGCAGGAAAGAAGTATGGAAAAACGAGACAACCGAAGAAACAATAATCGCAGATATGACGACCGCAGAGGTGGCGACAGACGCGGTGGAGACCGTAGAGGCGGTTCTAACAGAGATAGAGGAAACTCCCGCAACTATAATCGTTAATATTATTACAGTTAGAACATTTAAAGAGACTGCCCGAAAATGGCAGTCTCTTTTTTTATGTTTTTTTATATTCGCAATATG
>CAZOOR010000004.1:0-80186 GCA_964581505.1 uncultured Hyphomicrobiales bacterium | reverse complement strand
ATACATAGCTTAAACGCAAAACAGGGGCTATCCCGAAAGATAGCCCCTGTATTTTTTATTCAGTTTGCAGTCTCAAATTTATTTTTAAATGATATTAAACATAGTTTAACCATTATCTCTAATGGAACGGAGTTCTTCGTATAGCTCTTTTTCTCGCGGAGATAATTTGTCGGGTGCTTTGAGCATAAGCTTGACAAATAGGTCGCCTCTTTTGTTTGGCTCATTATAATAGGGCATACCTTGACCTTTGAGTTTCAAGACTTTTCCGCATGATGTACCGGAAGCGATATTTGTTTTAATTTTTCCACCTAATGTATTGATGGTGATTTCGCCACCAAGTACAGCGGTCAGCAAATCAATAAAATGCTCCGTATGCAGATTATTTCCCTTTCTTTTAAAGAGTGGATGCTTCTTGATATTTAGAACAAGAATAAGGTCTCCGTTTGCACCACCATTCTGTCCGGGATAGCCTTTGCCGGAAAGTTTTAGTTTTTGCTTGTCTTGTATGCCGGGTTTCAACTGAATTTGAATTTTCTGTCCGTTAAATTCAAATGCTTGTTTTCCGCCATTGAAGGCATCTTCGAGAGTGATTTCAAAGTTCGCCTGTACATCTTGACCTTTGACGGATACCGAATGTCTTCTGCCGCCACCCGAAAATCCACCGCCGAAAATCTTCTCGAAGAAATCGGAGAGACCACTGCCACCACCGGAGAAAATGTCGCCAAAGCCACCTTGCCCGCCAAAGTTTTGTGAACCCTGTCCCTGATTTTGCGAAGCATACCAATTCGACCAGTCAAACCCGTTGGGGTTACCGCCTGAGCTTCTATATCTATTGTATTGTGAACCTAAATTATCATACTTGGTGCGTTTTTCTCTATCTTTTAGTACCTCGTAAGCTTCGTTAATTTCCTTAAATTTATCTTCGGCACTTTTGTCACCTTTGTTTTTGTCCGGGTGGAACTTGTTTGCAAGTTTTCTAAATGCTTTTTTAATTTCGTCATCAGAGGCTTTTTTGTCCACACCTAATATTTTATAATAATCTTTATATTTCATTCTGTAATCCGAAAATATTTCAAAACGCCTATAAAGACGAATAAATTGTATAAATCAATAAATCAAAAATGGCAAACTATTTCTAAAAATCAACTGAGCCATTCGATTTGCATTCTATAGATTTTATTATTTTTATCTAGAAAAATAATGAGCATTCTGTCCGTATCCGATAGTTTATATATTAATATTTCATTGTTATCGGCGGCACTGGTTTTAATATCGCCGGGCTTGCCGAGTGTTTTAATAATATCATCTTTTGGCATACCCATTTTAAGTCCAAAGACCGTAGATGTGAAATTACTCCAAAAGTACACAATAGTAACAGTTTTATTACCAATTTGTAGAGCGAAAATACCATAATCAAGAATAACCTCACCCTTACCATCAGCAGAACAATAAACATCGCTTGGAGTGCCGAAAGTATTGAATACTTTGTACAATCGAGCGCCCATAAAGTCATTGAGGTCAATTTCTTCTTGTTTGGTCGTTTGTGCCATAAGGTTAGCTGATAAAACAATTATCCACAAAGCAGATATAAATGCAAAAAAGGCGTATGTTTTTTTTGAATACATAGAACTATCCCGTATATATCAAATAATATTTTTCTATATCTTTATATTATACGAATAGACCGTTCAAATAATTTAAGAAAAATATTCTGTTTACTGTAATGTATAATCATAATAATTAAATTATTTCGTATTTTTAAAATTCTATAAAATACATTTTGCAAAATTGATTAACGGGAATAAGTAAACAATGCAAGATTTCGAGTTCAAACCCTATGAGGAAATGACCGCTGAGGATTACCGCACAATCGGTTTTAAGTCCGGCTTGGAGGTACATCAGCAGTTACTAACTGAAAAGAAGTTATTCTGTCGCTGTCCTGCGGGAAAATACAGTGAAGAATTCCATGCTGAAATATTGAGACACATGCGACCGACCCTTTCGGAACTCGGCGAATATGACGGAACGGCTCTGATGGAATTTAAGACCAAGAAGGAAATTATTTATAGAATAAACAGAGCTACTGTCTGTACTTATGAAATGGACGATACACCGCCGTTTCTTATGAACGACCAAGCGCTGGATATTGCTATCGAAATTGGTCGCTTAATGGATTCCAATATTGTAGATGAACTTCATATTGCCCGTAAACAGTATTTGGACGGTAGTATCCCGACCGGTTTCCAAAGAACTGCAATTGTTTGCACTAATGGCAAAATTCCATATAAAGATAGAGAAATTCATATTATTCAAATGTCAATCGAAGAGGATTCTTGTCGCGAAATTAGTGATTTCGGTCATAGGCGAGTATATAATACCGACAGACTCGGTATGCCTCTGATTGAAACCGTTACCGCCCCCGAAATGCAAACTCCTGAAGAAGTTGCGGAAGTCAATCAAATTATAAGGAAACTTACAAGAAGTACCGGACATGTAAGAACAGGAGTCGGTGCAGGTAGGGAAGACGTAAATGTTAGTGTTACAGGCGGCACGAGAATTGAAATTAAGGGTGTGTCAAGTATCAAGGCTATTCCTCTTCTAACTTATAACGAAGCAATGCGGCAGTGGAATTTACTGAAACTGCGTGAGGAATTGCATAAGCGAGGTATTACCGAGGATACATTTGAAGCAAAAACCGATGATATTACTAAATTGTTGAAGAAAACATATTACGAACCGGTCTCGAATGCAATTGCACAAGGTAAGGTCGTTAAGTGTGTTACTCTTCGTGGTTTCAAAGGATTGCTGGGCTGGAAGACACAGACTGATACATTTTTTGCAAAAGAAATTTCAGATAGAGTTAGGGTTATTGCCTGTATTTCTCAATTGCCTAATCTTATACATTCCGATAGTGCGGAAAATACTTTATCCACAAATGACGGTAAGAAGATACGTAAGTTTGTGGGTGCTGATGATGAGAAAGATACATTGGTTATTGTCTGGGGTGATAAAGATGATGCTGAGACTGCGGCAAATGAAATTATTATCAGGGCGAAGGAAGCCACAATAGGTATTCCTTCGGAAACGAGGCAGGCTTTGCGTGACGGTACTAACGGTTTTGAGCGTATTTTGCCCGGTCCTGATAGAATGTATCCCGATACCGATTTACCTCCGATTAAAATTGAAGACAGTCGTATTGAAACCCTGCAATCACAATTACCCGAAAAATATTGGCTCAGGGAAAAACGATATAGAGAAATCGGACTATCTGATGATGTGGTAAAACCGCTGTCTATTTCCAAGTTTGCAAAATTGTTTGATTATGCCTGTAATGATTTAAATGTTGAACCGAAACTTGCCGCTAATGTTTTAATTCGTTTTATCAAGCGTCTCAAAAAAAGCAATTATAATGTTAATTTATTAACCGTTGATAATCTGCAACCATTGTTTGAAGCTTACAATAAAAAGAAAATGGTTAAGGACGGATTCTATACGGCAATGCAAAATATTATTTCTGCCAATGGAGTTGTAAGTGGAGATAGTATCCCTGTTCCGGCAAATGAACAGGATATTAAAATTGCCTTCAAACACTGTTTGGAAAAAATATATAAAATGGATTTTTATCATCTCGACAAGCGTAAAGATGTGTTAATCGGTTTGCTGCTTACTGAATTAAGGGGTAGAGTGAACGGAAAAGAAATATTGAATTTTGTTAATGAAAATTATCGCGAGGTGTAATAATGTCAGAAGCAAATGATTATAAAGGCTATAAAGGCGATGCTCTTAAATTATTGAAACAATATAAATCTTTGGTATGGAGCGATGTTGAGGTTGTAACAACAACCGGAGATTATATCGGTATTATTTTACCTCGTTCCGAGCAAGCCGATGATAAGCATATTGTATTAAAACTGCGTACTGGTTATAATGTTGGTGTCGCTGTTAAGAAAGTAACGGATATTAAGGTAATGGGCAGGAAAGAAGCGCATTATAAAATTCCCGAAAAGGAATTTCCTTATGACCCGAAACACCCGCGTGTCAAATTATTCGGTACGGGCGGCACAATTGCTTCGCGTCTTGATTATAGAACAGGTGCTGTTATTCCGGCTTTTTCACCAGGCGAACTTTACGGTTCTGTCCCCGAGCTTGCCGATATTTGTAATTTGGAAACGGAAAAACTCTACGGTGTGTTCAGTGAAAATATGGGACCCGACCAATGGCGTGGCACTGCTGAAAAAATCGGCGAGGAAATTGAAAAAGGTGTGCAGGGTATTGTAATAGGACACGGTACGGACACAATGCATCATACGGCGGCAATCCTTTCGTTTATGGTGCAAAATTCACCAGTGCCGATTGTTATGGTTGGTTCACAACGTTCCAGCGACAGACCTTCGTCCGATGCCGCATTGAATTTGATGCACAGTGTAAAAACTGCGGCGGAAAGCGATATAGCGGAAGTAATGGTTTGTATGTTCGGTCCTACATCGGATACTTATGGGCTTTTACATCAAGGTACACGCGTCAGGAAAATGCACTCGAGTTATCGTTCGACATTCAGGACAATAAGCGATATCCCCATTGCTATGGTCAATCGTGAGAAAATTACACCTATTCGCCCCGATTATCGCAAGAGAAGAAAAGATAAAAACGTTATTATCAACACGGCATTTGAGGAAAGAGTTTCTATTGTTTATTATTATCCTAATATGAGTCCCGATATTATTGATACATTGGTTGATAAGGGATATAAGGGTATAGTCATTGCCGGAACCGGTTTGGGACATGTCAATAAGCCCCTCTATCCCGCATTGAAACGTGCTTATGATGCCGGTGTGCATATTTATATGACTGTGCAAACTCTCTGGGGTTATGTGCAGATGTATGTGTATGATACGGGACGTGATATGATGGACTTGGGGGTTGTGCCGGCGGCTAATATGTTGCCCGAAGTTGCTTATATGAAACTGTGCTGGGCTTTGGGGCAGACTGATGACCGCGAGAAAGTAAAAGAAATTATGCTTACACCGATTGCAAACGAAATAACCGAACGCGAGCCGAGCAACGGATATTTGATTTTGCAGGGCGGTATTCCCGAAGTAGAGGAGTTTATTTCCAATGTAAGGAAATAGATACTTTTAGTATATACTAACAAAGGGCTGTCCGGTAAACGGATAGCCCTTTGTTTGTTATTGTAAAGAAAAATAAATTACGTTCCATAAATATTTGGAATAGGATTTAATATGTTTTTTAACAAAGTATATGCACCTTTTTTTAATAAATAGGAAAAAGGTTTATTGTTATTTAAATGTATTTCAATTCCATCAAGTTTAAAAGCAATTTCTGATAATACATCAAAATCGTCAAAATCAGTATCTTTTTTATATAAAAATTCCCTATATTCAGTGTATAATTTTTTTGCTTTTTTATACTGCTTTTTTAAATCCTTCCATTTATATTCATTATCAATAGAATTCTCTTCGGTAATAGTATCAAAGATATAAGTCAAATTATTATATTCATTAATTAAATTTGATAATTTTTTTTTAGCTTTTTTTTCAATTGACATAATCAACTCCTTTAGTCGTGTAAATGATTTTTATAATAAATATAGATATTTTCAAGATAATCGAATACTTCATCAATAATATAATCGGATATTCCTAAAGTCAAATCAATTGTACTTATAATGATATTTGGTTTAACAAGAATCTTAGACACCGTCTTCAATAATTTAAGTACATTTTTAATTTTATTAATTTTTTTTGTTGAATTTTTACAAGATACAAGTGATTTAAGTCCAGAAATAAGGTTCTTTACTTCCGTGTTATTAGCGTTATTTATTAAATCCTTTGCGATAGATGAAAAAGAATATATTTTTGATAATGATTTTAATTGTTTTTTTGCATTTGCAATAGTAATATTTGTTCCGACATTCATTATCTTCTTGCTTTCTGATAATATATTTTGCTTAAAATTACTCAGAGAAGATTCTATTGATTTGAAATAGATAACATTAGTATTCTTTTTATTGTGTGGAAATACAATTGTTGAAAAGAATGCAAATAATAATATTACTGTTAAAAAACGTCCCAAAAATACTCCAAAAGTATTATAAAAAAAAACACTATCAATTATACGAATAGTTAAATATAATAAAAAAAAACTAATTAAAAAAATATTTTATTTACTTAAATATATTTCTCAAAAGGTTTGACAAATTTTTCAATCATATCTTCCGCACGCTTTTTCGCTTGTTCAACGAAGTGTTTCAGATATTCTCTTGCCCAGTTTTCTCTACTGCCTTTAAAGTTTTGATTTAAATTTGCAACGTGAAATTGTATCTGCATTGCCGCCGCCCAATTTATATATAACTCGGAAGGATTTGCATTGAATAACCTTTTATGATAGAGTTAAATTGATTTAATTACATAAATAGAAAATAGTATTATGAATTTATGGCAAAATTCTCAGCATACAGAGTTTAATTTTCAATACCAGAAAGAATGGATTTGAAAAATAGAATTGATTTATAAATTATTACCCCGACAAACAAAAAATAAAATTTACTATTCACATATAAAATCATTAATTTTGTTTTTTATTAATTATGCAAGAATTGAATTATGGCGATAACATATAAAGCCGCAGGCGTGGACATCGAAGCCGGCGATGAACTCATAAAACGTATTAAACCTCACGTTAAATCTACTTTTAATGAAAATGTTCTCTCGAATATCGGTCTGTTCGGCGGATACTTCGAGGCAAATTTCGAGGGGATTAATAAACCCGTACTTGTCGCCAGTGTGGACGGAGTAGGCACTAAATTGAAAGTGGCATTTATGACCGGTCGCCACGATACGGTGGGGCAGTGCCTCGTCAATCATTGCGTAAATGATATTCTATGCGGCGGAGCAAAGCCACTATTTTTCCTTGACTATTTCGCAACAGGCAAACTCGAAACGGCTCTCGCCGAAGATGTGATTAAGGGCTTTGCCATTGCCTGCAAACAAAACGGAGCGGCGTTAATCGGTGGCGAGACTGCCGAGATGCCCTCAATCTATGCCGATGGCGAATATGACGTTTCAGGCACTATTGTCGGCGTTGTTGATAAGGACAAAGCCATTGACGGCAGCAAAATCAAAGCGGGCGATGTTATGATTGGTCTTGCCTCAAACGGCTTGCACACTAACGGATATTCGCTTGCCCGCAAAGTCCTGTTCGATAAGTTCAGCCACGATACATATCTGGACGAATTAGGGGAGACCGTAGGCGAAGCACTTCTGAGGATTCATCGCTCATATTTGCACGTCGTTCAGTCAATTCTTGCAAAAGATTTGTTGCACGGTATTTCGCACATCACGGGCGGTGGCATTGTCGGCAACACATCTCGCATTATTCCCGAAGGACTGGCTATGTCAATAGATTGGGACGCTTGGGAAGTGCCGGCAATATTCAAATTGCTCCAGAAAACAGGCGAAATTACAGACGAAGAAATGCGACACGTCTTCAATATGGGTATCGGTATGATTTTGATTGCTGATAAATCCGTTGCACACGAAATCCTTGAAATGAGCAAAGAATATAATCCGGTTATCATCGGTGAAATTATTAAAGAATAATAAAATCAAATTATATATAAGACGGTTAATGAAATTAATTGGAATTTCATTAGCTGTCTTTCTTGTATCTTCCGTACTATTTGTAACTGTATATAAATTTATTTCTCCGCCTTTCACTCCTATAATGGTTATTCGCATATACGAGGGCTGGTTCGAGGGGCGTAATATTACAATTCATAAAGATTGGGTGGACTACGATGAGATTTCACCGAATTTCTTTAAAGCTGTCATTGCCTCCGAGGACGGTAAATTTTTTCAACATTCCGGTTTCGATTGGCAGGCGATAGAACGTGCCTACAAGTATAACAAACGTCATAAGGGCAAGAAAAAGCAGGGTGCAAGCACAATTTCGATGCAGACGGGAAAAAATGTATTCCTATGGCACGGACGTGTTTATCTGCGCAAAGTATTGGAAGCGTATTTTACGGTACTAATCGAATGGATTTGGGGCAAACAGCGTATTCTCGAAGTCTATGCAAATATCATTGAATTTGGTGAAGGTATTTACGGAATAGAAGAAGCGTCAGAACGTTTCTTCGGCAAGCCTGCAAGTAAATTATCCCCGCGTGAAGCCGCACTTTTGACTGCTATACTGCCCAATCCGCGCCGCTGGTCGCCTGATTCACCGACAAAATACATACGCCGCCGTGCGGCAACAATACGTAAGCGTATGCCTGCTGTCCGCCTGCCAAAATTTGATGAATAATAAATATAGGTTATCTATCTATACTTCTGTACAACACCATTTATATTTGCTCCACCAACGGCAATGATAGAATCAAAACCGCCATAATCAAATTCGTGGTAATATATAAACATTAGATAAGTCTGTCTGCCTGCTGTTGTATTCCCCTCATATTCATCATACGAGTACCTTTCGACGCTCATATTGTCAATATTTAATTTACCGCTTGCATACATATAGTTGTGCCTGCCACGCGGTATCCACTGGCGTAATTTATAGTATCGGTCTGATTCATCGTAGTACATTTGCCAACGTGCAGATGGTTTCCAATTGTTAAATGAACCGACAACAAAAACATCATCATTTGAAATATGACCTTCCGGATCGAGCAAAAACTCTACATAAACGTAGTCCTCATATCCAAGCGGCACGTAATCAGTAATCATAGCGCCGTCATCATCGGGATATAAATAATTACCATTTCTGGGTAAGTCGGAAAATGCCGGTCTTATTGCATGCTTAGTAATCGGATAATAAGCTAAATCCGCTAAATTAAGTATGCGATATGAATTTTCGGCAGGTAAGCCTTCTATCCTAAACATCTTTCGCGAATTGATAAATCCGTTTACCATCGTCCCGAATATATATCTATATTTATTAGTTCTCTCATCGTCAAAACCGGACGAAATAACATAAGGTTCAAACCAACGGTGATTTTTATAAAGCACCGCTCTTTTTACATTTCCGTCAATTAAATTCTTTTTTGTAGTTACCAATCCCTGAACCACTAATCCAGTTGATGATACCGAAAATTCCGGTCTGTAAAATTCAGGAAACATACTTACAAAACATTTTGCACGCGGTTCAACAACGAAAAAACGCGTCTCGCAAATTGGTTTTTCGTCATTTTCCATATCGTAAATCTTCACTTTCCAATTCCCCGAATACTTAAATTTTACTTGTTGGTTTGGAATTTGGAGCTTAGCCCGATAATCATAGAATTTCTGTCCGATAGGTGCTGATGTCCAGTCAAACATCGTGGTTCTGTTGTTAAATATATCCCGAAGAAATATATTCTCGCTTTCTTTCCAATCATAAGTACAGTGGACAAACTTGGCGTATAGGGCAGGGGGAACACTTGCCGCAATATCAAATTCAATAGTAATATAGTCGTAGCCTACTGTTGGCTGATATAGTTGATTATTTGCTCCGGTTAATACAATAGGTGGGAATTGCTCTTTATCTAAGCCATAAGCCCGAATAAATCGCACTTGCGGTGGAATACTTTCATTATCAAACTGTGGCTTATCATCTTGTGCATTAACTTCAAAAGAATAAACAAGAAAAAACATTAGTAAAAATGCAGTAGAAAAGAGAGCGATTTGTGCAAATCTATTTGAGTTTTGTACTTTCAATTGCTAATACTTCCTTAATGTATTTTCCATTTGGGAATAAACTCTTGTACTTGCCGACCATCAAGCTTAGTTCATCTGTTCTATAAGTACTACCAAGAATTTTAATTTTTTCGTAATATGCCATTTCGTAATACTTTGTATCCGGAAATTCTGCAATTACAACATCTAGATAGACCAATGCTGATTTTTTACTATGTAATTTTAAATAGAGCTGTGATGTAAAAAATGCTCTGTGTGCAAGTTTTTCCCTCAACTCATCAATGTATTTTCCTGCTTTTTCTGATAAAGTATCACCGGCGTACAGACGTTGATAATCTTGAAATTTCTCAATAGCCTTATGTGTATATTCCTGGTCTCTGTCAAAAGGCGGTGATAATTGATAGTAGCACATCGCCGCTTTGAATAGAGCGGTTTTATAATACTTGCTTGTCGGATAAGTGCGTCTAAGTGAGTTGTAATTATATGCGGCAAGTATATATTCATCTTTTTTAAAATTGATTTCAGCAATATGATACTGGGCATCATCTGCAAATTTACTGGCGGCATACTGCAATTTAATTACTTCAAAAAGCTGATTGGCTTCTTGCAAATTATCCTCTTTAAATTCTTTCATTGCTTGTTTATACATATCTTCGGCATTCTGCGGTCTATTTTTTTTAGTAGAAGAACACCCGGCTAATAGTAATACAATTGCGATAAATGAGAGAATATATAAATATTTCGTTTGTTTTATCAGTTTCATATTATTTCTTTTTCTTTCTTTTAATTGCATTTTAAAAATCAAAACAGCAAATTTCACATTCTGTAAAAATAAATTTAAGTATTAATTTTATTTTTTCTAAATTAGAAAGACGAAATAACGAATATATTGTTAATTAAATTTAAAAAAAGGTTAAAATGAACGAGAATATGCCGGAAAATACTATGTCAGCAGATAATAATTTCGTTAATAAGGAATATTTCTTGACTTTTGATTTGGAAACAATACCGAGAGATTATAATTCGTTCTCCGAATCCCAACAGGAATATATTGTTAGATATGCTAAAGATGAGGCTGACGAAGAACAAAAAAAAGCACAAATGGCACTATCGCCTATTACTGCAAAACTCGTTGTTATCGGTATGCAAATTAATGAAGTAGCATCTTCGAGAAATTCAAACAGCGGCAATGAAAATTTGGAGATTATCAGTACAAGCAAGATGGCGTATATTTTGGACGAGTCAAAGAATGATGGTGAGATAGTAGAAGGAAAACTTGCTACTGATGATGATTGCAAATATATGAACGAAAAAACAATGCTTGAACATTTTTGGAAAATTTTCACTTCAAGGAAATACAGGAATGTACATTTGATTAGTTTCAACGGTAGAAATTTTGATGCCCCTTTCATTATGTTGCGTTCGGCTTTGCTCGGTATCAGACCAAGCAGAAATTTAATGCAAGGTACAAAATTTAACTATCACCTTCATACAGATTTAATTGATGAACTTTGTTTTTTCTCACCAAGTTCTTACGGTGCAACCAAAAGATTTAACTTTGATTTCTACGCCCGAGAGTTCGGTTTGCAATCACCCAAAGCGGAAGGTATTGACGGCTCAAAAGTAAAGGACTTTTTTCTTGCAGGCAAAGTTGATGAAGTGGCGGAATATTGTATGCGTGATGTTACGACAACTTGGAACTTATACTTGCTCTGGCGTGAAAGATTGAAATTTTAATAATTATCAAGGGGCTAATGTATTTTCTAATTTTTTTATGATTTTTGCACGTTGTTTTTCTTTACGTCTGTCATAAAAGAATTTACTGATTTCTGCAGAAAATAGAATAATTAAAGTAAGATAGTATATCCAGACTGCAACAGAGACTATGACCGCATAAGTTCCGTAAAATTTACCATAAGTACCGAATTTCACAATATACCAAGCAAATATATTTCTGGATAATTCAACCGCTATTACACAGATAAAAGTACTGATTGTAACAATAAAGCGGGGCATCTTGTCATTCGGAAGGAATTTAAATATTCCGAAAAACATAATTGCAGAAGTAAGTAGCGTTGCACCCGTCATAAACATTCGCGAAAAATACCAATCGTATGGTGGCTTGATATGCTCAATTACAACATTGTAGGCTATGGAATACAAAGGAACTATGTATGAAGAAATAATCATCATCAACATAAGCAAGAATATGAGGATAATATCTTTAATTTTATAAATAACAAAAACTCTCGGTGTTTCTATTTCAAAAATCCTGTTCAATCCTGTTCGTATTGCACTGAGTAATGTTGATGATAACCAAACAAGAACACCGATACCTACCCAACCAACAATAGAACTTTGCTTGAAAATCAAATTGACTTCCTTCAAAATATCTTCCAAAAGCTGATTTGTCGAACTATTGGGTGGCAATACGGAATCAATATATTGTACTAAGATTTGAGTTATATTATCTGCTCCGAATATTTGATTGACGAGATAAACGGATACGAGAAATAGTGGGATAAGGTATAGGAAAATATTGAAGGCAATTCCACCTGCCATGAGAAATATATGGTGGTCTTCAAGTCTGTCAATAAACTTAAATAATGAACTTAACCGTATCTCAAGCCATAATATTATTATCTTCAGTTTTTTCATTAACCGGAGCTAAATTTTTTGATAAAACCATTTATTATTAGATTTGTATCTTCAATCATTAATAAATTATGCAATCTATTGACGAAAATCAAAATTTATATAATTTTATTTATGGCAATTACTGCCTGTGCAATACAAAAGCCGCCCTCAGGTGGTCCACCCGATACTGTTCCACCTGTTATTGTCAGTACCGAACCAAATAATAAATCTACCAACTTCAATGCTGATGAAGTGGCTTTTGAATTTAGTAAATATATGAATAAATCAAAAGTGATTGAAAATATATTTATTTCTCCTGATATTGATGTCAATTTTAATTGGAGTGGTAAAAAACTATATTTGGAATTTCTTGAAGAACTGAAACCGCAAACCACATATTCCATTTCCTTAGGTACGGATTACACCGACTTACGTGGAAATAAACCGGATATGTCTTATTCAATTATTTTCTCAACTGGCAATAAAATTGATAGCTGCAAGATTACAGGCAAGCTCTATTCTAAAAAGCCGGAAGGTACATTTGTATTTGCGTATTATCTGCTCGGTATTAATTCGGATACCCTCAATCCCGCACATACTAAACCTACATACAGAACGCAAATCGGTAGTAACGGTTTATTCTCTTTCGGTGCATTGAAGCCCGGTAAATACAGAATCTTTGCCGTCAGGGATATGATGAAAGACGGACAATATGACCATGGAACAGATGGCTTCGCTTCCGCATTAAATGATGTGTTTGTTAATGACACGCTATCACCGGATATTAAATTAAAAATATCTAAACCGATTGACGATATTGGACCTATGCTTTATAGTGCGGAAGCTTTGACTAAAAGCACTGTTTTAACCGAATTCAGCGAGTCCCTTGATTCCTCGACAATCAGAGCCGCGTCTTTTATAATTCTTGATAGCACCGGAACAAAAGAAACAAAAATAAAATCTGCCTTTTTGCTAAATGGGACAAGAAACAAAGTGCTAATTATTACCGAAAATGCCCTTGACGCAAAACCTAAATGGCAACTGCAAGCACTAACAAACGACAGTAAAGCAATTAGGGATTCGTCCGGGAATATTATTCAGGATACAGTCTCTTCAGCATATTTTTATGCGGTTAATGACATTGATACAAATGATTTAAAACTAGTGCAATCATTCCCTGCTGATAGTAGTGAAAACATTGCTACTACCGCATATATTGATTTTATTTTCAATAATTCCATCATACATAGAAAAGATAGTCTCATTATTAATTTTATTCAAACAAAAAATAAAAGCAAAGTTCCATATTCCTTTATTACACCACAAGAAAACATCATTCGCATAGTACCCGAACAAAATTTGGAGAGTATTAGCGAGTATGCTATTGGAATCAGAAATCTTTTCGTCAATACTGATACCACTCTGCAACTTACTTTTAAAACTGCCGATGAACGTAACTATGGCGGCTTATCTGGTATCATTATTGACAGCTCGGGATATAATGGGCATTACATCATCTCTCTGTACCCCAAGGATAAGAATAACATAAATAACACACCTTTCATCTGTTACACTAAATCGAAAAAGTGGAAATTCGAGCGATTGCCGGAGGGTGATTATACTATTGAAATTGCGTCAGACATAAACAAAAACGAAAAATATGACTTTGGCAAACCGTATCCTTGGCAACCGGCAGAGAAATTTTTAAAAATTCCCGGATTTATTCATATCAAACCGCGATGGACTGTAAGCGATTTTAAAATAAAATATCAAGGTAAATAAATTTTCGGCGTTAAATTATTTTTATATTATCGGCAGGAATCCAGCCGACATTTCCATTTGGCAGTGTAATTTCCAACCATTCGCCTATTTTATCTTTAATCTTCACCTTTGTACCTTCGTGAAGAATAAATAAATCCGTACTCTTATCATCGGGTGAACTTTTCACATACACACTTGTTGAGAATATTATCGCCTCGTCTGCTGTATTTTCAATTTTAATCCTGTTGAAAGTGAATACAAGCGATAATAAAAATACAATCAAAAATAGTGAAGCAATTGCAAATATAGATTTCTTCAATTTCAGACTCCATACAAATAAAAATGCAACAAAGAGTATCATCGCCACCCATAAAGAAATTACAGTCCATAATGCCCATGTATCAGACGAAAAGCCATTAACCATGTTCCCGTACCACTCGCTAAGGAAAAACTTCGGTACGGTCTTGAATTTATCTACTACACGCAGGTTTGCAACATTTAGATTAAATCTAATATCTTTATCTTCCGGTTTTAGTTTTTTTGCTTTCTCGTAGAAATATATTGCATCAGACGTCTTACGTAAACGATAATACGAATTACCCAAATTAAAATATATTTCAAACGACTCAAAACCGTTATCAATTAATTTTTCGTATTCTTGAACAGCACCTGCATAGTCTTTATTGATATATAATTGGTTTGCACGCTCAAAGATACTTTTATTGTCAATCTGCTCCGCAGATGTATTAACTATAGCCGCTAAGAACGTAAAAATAATAAGGAATAATTTCATCGTAGAATTCCCTCCAAATCCGTAATTATTTTTGATGCTTTATCATAAACTTCTTGCATTGAGAGTTTTTCAGATGTCGGTGCATATCTTACAGACTCGCAATAATCAATAGTGGATAATAGACGTTCAATTGTATCATTATCAACATTGTATTTATTTAATTCCATAAGAGCATTCTCACGCGTAAATTGCGAGAGTGGAATAGATAATTTATCCGCAGTATATCCTGTTAGCACTTTTGAAATTTCTTCATAAAATTCATTCTCGGAATTTTTCTCAATATATGTTCGTGCTACTGATAGCCTTTTTTTGGCAACTGCACTGGCTTTTCTGTTTCTCATCAACATAACATCGCGATTCAGTTCCTCCCGCCGTTTTGCATAGAAAAATATAATGAAATATATAATCGGTGCTAATAATAAAAGCATATAAAAGAATATTGATGAAGAAAAACCTGCTTTTGACATAGTTTCACCTGACCAACTTGTCTTGATAAACCGTATATCCTTACCCAAATATTTGACATCTTTTTTATTTACGCCGGAAACAATTGAAGAGGAATTGCCCGAACCCTGCGAAACTGAGATGACAAATTCATCTGAACTTAATGTCTTATATTTTTTTTCTTTCAAATCGAAATAGGAAAAAACAAGTGGTTTTATTTTGTACTTGCCGGGTGTACGTGGTATTAGATAATATTCAAATAATTTATTGCCGGACATTCCCGAATTTGATACATTGATATTATCGCTGATTTTCGGGTCGAACATATCAATATCCGGTGGCAAGTCCAATGGCAAAGCATCAATTAGTTTCAGATTGCCTATGCCTGATATTTTCACTTTTAGAGTAACTGCATCACCGGTTTTTACTTTATTCTTATCAATAGAGGTCTTGACATTGAAAACACCAACAGCACCCGTAAAATTCTCCGGCGCTCCGGCTGGTAGAGTTTTAATATGAATTTTTGTACTGCGTGATGTTATTGTGAATTTAAAATCACGATAATTCCGATTAAAGAAATCATCAAAGAAAGAATCGCCAAATGGACTATTGCTTCTACGTCTGCGTCCTTTGATTTCCAATCTGACAACTGATTCAATTTTCATAGGCTCAATTTTTAAATCACCGCTCTGTTGCGCAAGTAATACCACTTTCTTCAAATCCGCAACGCGATAGGGGATACCATTTAGTGTCTCAGTATGGAATTTTAATTCCTTAATTCCCAAATCCTGTGTCCAGAACCCGTTAAATGTCGGCATTGTAGGTTGTCCCAAATTGACTAATTGCAATTGCGGATGCACATACAATTTATAGGTTGCAACAATCGGTTCACCTTCATAAGCCTGACTTTTATCTACATATAATTTTAAGAACAGATTTTTACGTACTATTTTTTCTGCTTGCGAATTAAGATTAACATCTCCCGATTTTTCTTTTTTAGTTTGTTTATTACCCTTTCTTACTGTAATTGTTACCGGCTGTGTCTTAAAGCGTTTACCATTTACTGTAATATATGCCGAATTAATTGTGAATTTACCCGATTGGTCAGCTGATAAAATATATGAATATGTAATGGAACTGCTCGTTACTCCGTTTATCCACTGTGTGCTTTGAGATTGGTTAGGACCGCTCAAAACCGAAAACCCCTTGAAACTCGGAGCCTTGAAGCCACTACCATTCGCATTTTCCAAAACAAATGATACTTCTATTCTATCCCCGACAGAAACATTGTTGGAATTCAATTGTGTGTGGAAACTTGTTTCCGAATAAACGAAATTTACCGAAAGAATTAAAAGCGTAAATATCAGTGTATATAGTTTCATTTTAGTTCAATCATTTGTTTTTCTGACATAATAATAACTGAATATTTCCAAAAAAATTGTATGAATTTGTATAAATCAATTGAAACTATTTTTACTTTCATTGAAACTTTTGGCATATATTGTGTGTTATTCATTATACTATTCTATGGAAGAATGAGTATTGCTCAATTAATTTGATAATATTTATGAAAAATGAAGAAAATTTGCAAAGAAGAAATTTCCTAAAAAAGACTGGGATTTTAATAAGTAGCGGTTTTGCACTGCCGCTTTTATCCCCTTTGATGAATGCCTGCGATTCTATTCCGAATAAGCATAATGATTCGCCTATTAAATATGAAATAGATATAAATAAATACCCTGGATTATCTATTCCCGAAACTGTGGTTAGGTGCAAAGCTCATAAAATTGCAAATACTAATAAATATATTGTTGTAATTGTTCGTGTATTGCCGAATCATCAATTTATTGTCGTTCAATCGAATTGTACGCATCAAAAAGACCAAATACTACCTGCTAATAATAATAAGGAACATAATATTATTTGCCCGAGACATCAAACTGTGTTTTCTCTAAACACCGATAGCGCCGGTCGTATTGTTGCTAATCCCAACAATATAGAAACAGAACCGTTAAAAGAATATAATTATGAATATAAAAAAGATGAAAATAAAATCGTATTACTATTGAACTCATAGAATTACTATAAGGAGACTGCAAAATGAAAAAGAAATATTTTATCGGAATACTTGTTATAGCCGCTTTGTTTATGGCTTCGTTTGCAAATACTGTAAATGCACAAAAAAGCAATGACGACCCTATTAAAATTTTGAAAAGCAAAAAATGCACATCTTGTCATAGCGTTAAAATTCTCAAAGTTAAAAGAAAAAACAAGAAATCAAAAGCACCTGATTTATCAAACGTTGGTGCTGAACACGAGCCTTCTTTCTTTGTAAATTGGTTACTTAAAAAATCCAAGATGAATGGGAAGAGACACCCAATAAAATTCAATGGAACCGAAGATGAATTTGCTTCTCTCTTAGGATTATTAATGACACTCCGTGAAACAAAAGAAGAATAAACCAAGCACCGCCACTATATCATCAAATATTAAAACCGCATCCTTCAGGGTGCGGTTTTGTATTGTCCACGGGTGTGTTTGGCTATTTATCCGGCAATAATGAAATATACAAAAGGCGACTTCATAAGCCGCCTTTTGGAATTAATACTAACCAAAGATTAATCTTGTTTGAACAAATGAACATCCATCTGTGGGAAAGGAATGTTGATACCCTGCTTGTTAAACTCATTATAAACTTTTTCATTAGTAGTGAAATAGACTGCCCAATAATCGGCGCCCTTAGCCCAAACTCTGAAAGTAAGATTAACCGAACTGTCAGCCATTTCCGTTAAACCTATGAATGGGGCAGGTGCGGTAAGAATACGACTATCTGATTTGGCAATGTCATTAAGAATTTGCCGTGCTTTCTCGACATCATCGCCGTATCCTATCCCAAGCGACAAATCTATACGCCGAATTTCCTCAGTGGAATAATTAACCATTGAGGCATTGGATAAACCGCCGTTAGGTATAATAATTGTCTTATTATCGGGCGTTTTAAGAATTGTGTTAAAAATTTGAATTTCATTGACTACACCGAGATAGCCCTGTGCCTCAATCAAATCACCTACCTTGAATGGTTTGAAAAGAAGTATCATCACACCGCCCGCAAAATTCTGCAAAGTGCCGCTCAGAGCCATTCCGACAGCTAAACCGAATGCTCCGAGTATCGCTATAAATGAGGTCATTTCCACTCCGAGCATAGTCATAATACTTATAACCAAAGCCACATAGAGTAATTTCTTTGTAATATTCAACAGAAAAAGTTTGAGCGATTCATCTGTATTACGTTTGTCAAGTGATTTGCCAATAAGTTTCACTATTATTTTGATAATGTATGCACCGACAAACCAGAAAGCTATAGCACCAAGTAGTTTTAAGCCGTATTCCACTACCAGTGGTGTAAGTGTTTTCATAATTGAGTCAATATCCATTTTGCACCCTGTTTTTAATAAAAAGACATAAGACGGTAAATGAATTATGATATTTGCAGAACGATGTATTTACATTTTAAATGCCCGAATTTATTTAGAATATTTTTCTCCTAATATATTAAAGTAAAATATAATTGGAAAAACATTTTGCATTTTGCACAAAGAGAATGGTAGATAATGTTAATCTATAATTACAAATGGTAAATAATTCATATTCTTTTTATATTCGGATAGTAGCATATTTTTCAATACATCATTATCTCTCATCATCATATATACGGCACCTTGTGCGCGTAGAAGCCGTTCTTCTAAATTATTACCCAAACTCAGTTTATATAATTTTCCAACGGTACTTCTAAATTCTTTTTGAATATTAAAATCTCCACTATTCCCATGAGTAAAAATTGATGAAAAACAAAATGCTTCGACCTGTGGTCTTCTTTTCTTTAATGTATTCTTTATTCCATTTATACCTACGCAAATCTGTATATGGTAATTACCTTGTTCGGATATTTTGGGGAGATAAAAAAACTTTACGGCTATATTCATTAATTCATTTATTGTAATAGTATCAGGAATAAAATCCGGTTTGTTACAAATTCTTGCAAGAAATTTATCCATCATCGCATTGAACAAAGTATCTTGGAGCAAATCGGTGAGAAATACATTCCTTAGTTCATTACTGTCATTTATGGCTTTTAATTTTTCATAATTTGAATAATCCGAAAATGTTTTATATAAATAATCAGTATATAAATAATTCTCATTAATAAACTTCCCGAATTTAGTATTCGTATCTAATTTGCTTATGACAAATACGTTTAGGTATTCCTCTCCTTCGTATATCTGTTTTGATATTTTAAAAATATTCGGATAAAGTTCGGAAAGATTGCATTCAGTCTGCGAATACAAATTTGATGTTACAATAATAATAGCAATAATAAATAAAGGGCGGAACATTGTATTACCTTCATTATAAATATGAATAATCAATACAAAAATATATAATTATTGGAAAGAAAAAAAATAGTACAAAATATAAAAGCCCGAACTTCAATTCGGGCTTTTGTGTACCGGAGGAGGGATTTGAACCCCCGACACTCGGATTATGATTCCGATGCTCTAACCAACTGAGCTACTCCGGCTCTATCAATAAAAAAGCCTATTCGAGATAAGCTTTTTTGTTTGCTGTTCTAATAGAGAACACAAATTTAAGAAAAATTATGAAGATTCTAAAATTCTTTTTAGTTCATCACGTAATTGAGCCGCTTTTTCATATTCCTCTTTTTTGATTGCTTCGTCCAATTGCTCTTGTAAAACTTCTACTTTATTTTTAGCTTTTGTCTTCTTTTCGGGAGCAGGGAAGCCCATATCTCTATTATCCTTCATAAACTCGTCAGCTTCGGCGGACGCATCAATAATTGATGTTTCGTCAAGTATATCCTGATTTACAAATATCGGAGTATTGCATCTTACTGCAATAGCTATGGCATCACTCGGGCGTGCGTCAATTTCCAAACCGATATTCTCGAAAATCAATTTGGCATAAAATGTTCCGTCCTGTAAATCATTGATATATATTTCGCCAAGTGTTGCGTTTAAGCTTTCAATTATTGTTCTGATTAAATCATGTGTCATCGGGCGCGGAGGGCGTACTCCTTCAAGCTCCAAAGCAATTGCCTGTGCCTCAAATGCTCCTATTATAATAGGAAATTTGCGATTTCCTTCGATTTCTTTCAAATACAATGCATAAGCATTATTTGATGAAGAATGCGCCGTCAGACCGAGAACCGCTACTTGTACTTTTTCCATTTTTCTACTTAATTAATTATGTACAATCGTTTAATAAATGACTGCATAAAATACTTATTATTGCAAAAAAAAGCCACGTCAAAAAAAGACGCGGCTTTCCTAAATTACAATTATCAGCCTTTGATTGCCTTGATTTTTTCGCTCAATTTCGGTACGATATTAAATAAGTCCCCGACTAATCCATAGTCGCAAACACTGAAAATCGGTGCATCTTTATCTTTATTGATTGCAACTATTATTTTCGATGTGGACATACCCGCAAGATGCTGAACAGCGCCTGAAATACCTGCGGCAATATAGAGTGAGGGAGAGACGGTCTTACCAGTCTGTCCTACCTGCTCGCTGTGTGGACGCCAACCTGCGTCAACTACTGCACGTGATGCTCCTACCGCTCCACCAAGAACTGATGCCAATTCCTCAATAATGTTATAATTCTCGGGTGCTTTTATACCGCGTCCGGCAGATACAATTACATCGGCTTCCAGTACATCAAGTTTACCCTCGTTCTTTGCAACATCAACCACTTTTACTTTCAAATCATCATTATTCAATTCCGGCGAGTATTTTGTGATATTCAGACTTGTTGCTTCCTTGCTTGCTGTAAATACATTTGGACGCAATGTGAAAATCTTTGTATCGGTTTCAACTTTTGTTGTTATCTGTGCTTTGCCGGCATATACGGGCTTCTTGGCAGTTATATTATTATCTTCAACTGTAAGAGCAACGCAATCGGATATATAACCTGCATTCATCTTAACTGCTACACGCGGGGCTAACTCCAAACCGGCGGCATTACCCGAAAAGAGTATTACATCACAACCGTTTTCTTTTGCCGCATTTGCCGTAAATGTGGAGTATGCCATTGATGAAAAGTTAGACAAATCGGGAACATCTGCAAGTAAAAGCTCCTGCAGTCCGTATTCCGCCGCTTTGTTTGCTTGTTCTTCTGTCCCATTAATTAACAAACCGACTGTTGGCAATCCGAGATTCCTTGCCGCTGTAATTACTTCATAAGAACTTCTTTTTAATTCGCCTTTATTTGCTTCGAGATATACTAATATTTTATTCATTGTTTTCTTTCCTTTCAATTTGATTAAATGACTTTTGCGTCTTCGTGAAGCAATCTTACCAATTCATCAACATCCGTATCCTCACCGCCGAGAATTACGCCTGCTCTTTGCTTTACCGGAATTTCGATTTTCGAAACGGAAACTCTATTATCGGAATCAACTGCATCAACTTCTTCAATAGGTTTCGAGCGAGCTTTCATAATATCCGGTAGTTTTGGGTATCTTGGCTCATTTAATCCTTTCTGGGCGCTTATTATACAGGGCATTACGGCTTCTACTACTTCCTTACCGCCTTCGATATCTCTCTCTGCTATTACTTTGCCTTCTTCGTATGTCATCTTTGAGACAACCGACACAGAAGGTAATTGCAATAGCTCGGCTAACATTGAAGGAACCTGTAATGAATCCATATCAATACTCTGACGTCCCAAGAAAATTATATCGGGATTATTCTGCTTTGCATATTCTGCAATATTATTGGCGACAAAGAATGAATCGAATTCCTTATCTGTTTTTACAAGAACAGCCTTATCAACTCCCATTGCAAGAGATGTTCTCAACTGTTCTTTGGCTGTTTCCTGTCCAACGGTTATTGCCGTTACAGTTCCGCCGTTTTTTTCTTTTAATCTTAATCCTTCTTCGATAGCAAATTCATCGTAGGGATTTACTACGTATTTAACGCCCTGCGGGTCAATGGATTTTCCATCATTTCCGACCAATATTCTCGCCGCCGAATCCGGGACACGCGAAACACATACTAAAATGTTCATTTAATATACTCCTTATAATTTGAAATCCAAATAAGTCTGCAAAGATAATAAAAAAGTATGAATTATCAATTATATGATTGCAGCTTATTTTAATACGTCCATAGATTTTATAATTAATTTTGTAGGTGTTTGTAATATATAGAATAGTTTTCCGCTTGGAAGCTCGTTTGCATCTAATTTGTATTTATATATTCCGGCAGGTATATTTCCGGACACAAGTGTTCTTATCCTATTGCCGAGAACATCAATTAAATAAAGTTCCGTATTGCCTTTTTCGATTACTTCAAAAGTTATTTTCGTTGCATCTACAACCGGATTGGGGACATTATTTCCCAAACTAATTCTGCCGTCCGATTCAAATAGGCGATTACCGCCACGCATACAGTAGCCTGTTAGTCTGAAAACTCCGTCCTTACCCAATAGCACCATCTTTCCTTTGCCTATTAGAGATAGCTCGGTAATTTTTAATGCTGAAATAGTATCGTTGCCTAAGCCTACACGAAATGGCAATTGCTTCAATACCGAATCTTTATCAAACGCAACAGGCAATTGAATTTGTAATATCCTTAAACCCTGAGCAATATTTATATTTTTATTGTCTGTTGGAGCAAGTAATGTAGAGTTAAATTCTAATGTTATATTGAACCCCGTAATTGCAGGTGCAATTCCATTTGAAGAAATATTGGATATTTTAACCGGAATATTTATAATATCACCGGGCTTTCCGCTTACATCTCCAATCACAATTGTTGCAGTATCTATCCGCGGCAAAACTCCTTCGCCGAACATTGATAAATCAATCGGATATCCGATGCCATTATGCCTAATTCTAACAAGCGAATTCAATCGACCTATTGATTCCGGCATAAATCTTAGAGATATATCAATGCGTTCACCTGCTTTTATTATGTGATGTTTAATATCATTTATTACATTGAAATGGAAGAAATCCGGTCCTAATTTTATAAGAGAGTCAATACTAACCGGTTGTCCCGAATTATTGATTAAGCTGACAGTTGTATCCTTAAAATCACCAATATCGACAAGCCCGAAATCAATTACGTTTGAGGAGAGTCGTAATGAGCCGTTTATCCCGTTGCCCGACAATTGAATTTTTTTAACATTTCCCGGTAAACTGATTTCCAATATTGCTTTCCTTAGTCCGAGTGCCGATGGGTTAAACCTCACCTCAATATAATTATGCCCCATTGAATCTATCAGGTGTGGGGGTAAATTATTAATAACTTCAAAATCGTCGGCGTTTACTCCGGTTATTTTATATTTTTTAACTTGAATAGGGAATTTAAGCAAATTTGTTATAAATGGCGTTACTACCGAATCGTTAATTGTACCAAGCGGAGTATCGGCAAAATGAATATCATCAATATTTACCTTTAACCGTTGAATACTAAATATGCAATCAGATGTATCTACCTGCAATCCGATTTGCTCTCGATTCCAGACCTTTGCAGTGCTGTCCCAACTTGCAGTTAAAATTCTCTTAGCATCAAAATTGAATGTAGCAATTTGGACTGAGCTTGTATGCTCATTTAGCAATGTTGCAATTTGTTTGCCGGTATTGGAATCCCACAATCTGGGAACCGTGTCGGCGCCTGCTGTCAGTAAGTGTTTGTCCGTATTATCAAAGGTACAGGAATTAATAGGAACAATTTTATTTGTATCGTGTGCTACCCTAAATAATTCCATACCTGTTGCAAAATCCCAAACAATAGCCTTGCCGAACCAGCCCGCTATCGCAAGTTTCGTCATATCGTGGCTGAATGAAGCAAAGGGTATCACCCCAATATGTGAGTCGAATACTTTATATAATTTCTTGGTTTGGAAATTATAAACGACTGCTTTGCCATTATCATCTGTGATTACAAAATATTTGCCGTCCGGACTGAAATCAGCATACCATAACGCATTGCCTGTAGAATATGTACCGATTTTCGCACCTGTTTCTACATTCCAAATATATGCTGAGCGGTCCTTAGAGGCAGAAATTAAATACTTGCCGTCCGGACTGAAATTTGCCGCTCGTACAATATTTTTATGCCCCGTTAATGTACGTACAATAACCGCTTTTTTGGAATCCCAAATAATAATTGAGCCATCATCAGATGTAGATACGATATACTTATCATTATGGTCAAAATTTACCCAGTTTATTGCTTTTGTATGTCCCTTTAATTCATGGAGCAACTGTCCGTTATTTGCATTCCAAATTCTAACCAAATCCTTATTATCATTACACGCTGTTACTACAAGTGAACCGTCTCTATTGAAGTTTGCACAGTTCACACCTCCTTTATGTGGCAGAACCATAGTCCGACCTATATTATTTGGCCATAACTGTATGATACGCACTAAGCAGGAATCACTCTCAAAATTAGGCACTGTCCATCTGTACGAAAGCCCTGTTATATCTGTTGCCAGAGTATCCCAAGTGGCTCCATTATTTGTTGAATATTGCAATTGAATAACATCGGCAGGCAATAAGCCTGTCCATCTGACGGTAGAAGTATCATTAACTATTAATTTTGCTCCGCATTTTGGGGTTAGTAGAGTAAGTGTTCGCTCATTAGGGGGCGTATTCGGGTAACCTCCGGTAATTAGTATTGTCGAACCGGAACATGCATTGGAAACAATCTCCAAACTATCGAAAACAATTGCCGAATCTGTTGGGTTAAATTTGATTTTTACAGTACGGCTGCTGTCCCTGCGCAGTAGAACGGGAGATGATATGTCGCCGGAATCAATTGTAAAATGCGGATTATGAAGAAGTAAATCTTCTATTGTCAAATCACCGTTCTTTGCTTTAAACGATAGACGTAACGCTTTTGATGTACCTATCCTAACAGAACTGAAACGGAGATAGGGTGGAGTGCTAACGATTGTCGCTTTGAACTCATCACCGGTTGTAAATGAAATTGTGTCTTGAATATTTGCACTTGTAATTTTGACAGTTTCATAATGAAGTGAAGAGCAGTCCAAAGTGTTCTTCCAAACTAATTTACAGGGGGTATAATCTTTGCTCATAGCAAGTAATGAGAGTACTTGTCCTTTTACATCTTGTACGTTTTTCGGCAGTAACATTGCAAAGCCATTTGTGGAATCGGCTAATTGTTTTAGAGCCTTAGGCATTTCATTGCCCAAAAACACAGGAAAAATCTTTATTGAACTTGCCTTTGCTTTTGCAATCACTTCAGCGACATTAAATTTGGAAAAAGTTGATGAAAAATAAATTATTGATTTACTGTCTTCGGTTTTATCCAGCAGTGCTATTGAACCTAATGGATTGGAAAAGAAGCCTGTGTCAATAATTGAACCACTCGAAAAGAGTAAAGTTTGCAAAAAGTTATTCAATATGTTTTGGTCTGTTGTAAAATCTTGATTCAAATATGCAAGTGCATTGAAACTATGAAGCCCGGCTCTGATGTTATATTTATTTATATTTGCAATGATTTCTTTTAGAAAATCAAGAGTTCTTGCAACTTTGTTTCCCATCACATTGTTTTTGATAGATAAATCCACAGATAGAAGTATAGTAGCCGAATTGGACGGATTTATGCTTAAGCAGTTTTGATGATTCACGGGAACACTTTTACCGTTATCCGAAACCTCAAAGTCATTAACCTTATATGAAAAATCGGGCAAATCATCATCATCAAATGTAAAGTATGATATATTAACATTCGGGTAAGAAGATAAATCATAATCCAGAATTTGCAATCTCTTCTGTCCGAAAAGTGCAGGCGTCAAGATAACGCTTAAATATATCAATATTAAATATTTGGCTTTCTTATTCATTCGATTTCAATTTTAGTTTGTACGCTGCATAGCAAAAATATAAAAAAAAATGCAAAAGCAAACATTATGATTAAGAAATTATTATTATTTGAACTCAAAGTAAAAAGTTTATTTATTGAATCAAGGAAGAGAAATGATGAAAATGGAAATAAAGCGAATATCGAATGTGTCAAAAATGTGTAAAAAACAGGAAAAAATGTGTTAAAAGCCACTTTTTGTTAGTCTTGCCTAAAAAACCGTATTACCGCATAAACAGGGGCGTTACAGAGATTTCCGCATTGAAAAATTTGGCTCTGGTAGCGCATAGGGGAATCGAACCCCTGTTACCGGCGTGAGAGGCCGGCGTCCTAACCGCTAGACGAATGCGCCCTTTGTATTTTTTTGACAGACAAAAATACGAATTTGTATTATTATAAAAAAATGTTTAAATTGTATTTTAATGTACAAGTGTAATAAATATTTAGTCAATTATTAGGGAGATGTATGAGACGTTTCACTATTCTTTGTTTTTCTTTTCTTTTAACCGTTATGGTTTCCGGCTCAATATATGCCGGAGATAAAATTGAATTTAGTAACGAGTTTAATCTTTTTACTTCTAAAAATTTGGAAGGATATATTAAACCTTTCTTTACTTCAATTGAAGAAAGCATCAACTCTAATCTTTTCTCAACCGCTTATTATAAAGATTATTGGTCGGTTGGGCTTGATATTTCCGTTTCGGGTATGTTTATTCCTAATTCGCAAATGTTTTTCAATGCAGAGAGACCCGAAGAATTTGGTAATTCAAAAATTGTTCGTACCGCTGAAAGACGTGGAGGCAATACCCTAATTGACTATATAAAGAATAATGAACAACCGACAATTTACGGAGGGCGTTCAACGGCAATTTATGCCGCTCGTCAGAATCCATGGTTTCCTGATTCTACTAACAAAACTATTGGTTATGTTGAAGGTAATGACATCAGCTTTATGTCCGGTTTGCCTACTATGCAATTAACAGTCGGATTGCCTTCCCGAACTCAGATAAGGTTCAAGTTCCTATCAATAGGTGTTTCGGGAGAGCCATTAGTTTATTGGGGAATTTCAGCATCGCAAAGACTTGACCAATTTTTCCAAACGTTTCTACCAGAAGAGAGAATGGCGTATGCCGTTCATATTGCTTATGCCCATGCTTCAAGAGATGAAGGAATTAATTTTTCTTCTTTTGCTATTGGTGGACATTTTAGTAAAACTTGGGATTTTGGGCTGACTTTTTATACAGGTCTGCAATTTGAAACTCTTAGTGGTAAACTTGAAGCCGTCAGAGATAAAAGTAATGCGGACGACTATACAAATAGTCCCTATAAAGAAATTAGAAATTTGGAAGACCTGAATGTTGATATTTCTTCATTCAATAAATTTAGATTATTGGGTGGTATTTCCTACAAAATCGGTTCCATTGAATTGCATGCTGATGCCGCTTGGGCTTCGCAACCTATTCTGACTGCCGGAATTTCTTTCTCTTTTGCCAAATGGGGTAATAGTAAAGACCTTGAAAAAGAACGCCAAATGAAGAAAAGAAAAAAAATTGGTAAAGCTAAATAATCAATTTTTAATTTAATTTCGATGTTTAATTAATCAAAATAATACAATGAAAAAAAATCTAATCATTTTATTGACAATAGTTATTGGTATCGGCTTATTAGGTTGTTATACTAATACCGTTGATAGTCTATCAACATTTAAATTTCAGTTGCCTGTTTATTTCTATAAAAATTGGGTTGATAGGTTTGCTCCCGATACTTCTTGGGATTTTACCAATTTAAATGACTATCCAGAATATAGGGACAATAAAGATAAAATTCAAATTGCAGAAATATTATCTTTCAATTATTGGGTAGATTCTCTTGTTACTGCCAATGGAGTTCCTTATAATCCGAATGATAAAAATAGCCCCGTCATTGAATTTAAGTTCGTTAAGTTTTATTTACATTTTGCAGTATGGAGGGATAACCCTCCAAATCCAAACGACCCGAGCGACTCGTCAAATTATGTTCGAGACCCGGATACACCGGATTATTTATTGGGTGAATTTTATAATGTGAATGTAAAAGATTATTACAGAAATCCCGAACATATATTGGAAGTGCCGACTGACGTTGCAAAAATTATTTCTCTTGCACTTAAAGCCAAACCGCATTTTTTTATAAAAGCGGTTTACAGCAAGACCAAAGATCAGAAAGTACCTAAACTATTGTTCCCGCTTATTAATTCAAGATATGACTTGGTGTTTAGGTTCAAGGTTTCCTTATAGTTTTTTTACAAGAAATTTCCAAAACAGCAGTCTTTGCAATTGAAGATTGCTGTTTTTTTATTTTATGTATTTCAAATATGAAAAAGAACTTTATTATTACACTATTTTTATTATTCATTCCATTAGTGATGTCGGCACAATTGCTGCATCCGCCTGATAAGAGCATTCCTTTAATCAAGTATGATACTCTATGTTATAAGATACAATTTGATAAAGGAGATACACTAATTTATAATGCTTTTTCTTATGACAGTATATCTATCAATTATGAACGTCCGCTAAAAAGAGTGAGATTGGAAAAGTATCGCGTTATTTGCGAGCAAGTAGATAAAATGAATAGATTTCATCTAAGTATTGAATTGATAGATTATAAAGCGAAGGAATCCTTCAAGGATAAGCAAAATGTTGAAACTTTCGATTCTCCTTGGCTTAATCACAAGATATTTTTAGTTGTTGATAGTTTGGGAGATAGATATTATTCGGATAAGAACGATACAACACATTTCGCTATGTCTCCCGGAGGTTCGTTCCAACCTATTTTCTTCTTGCCGTTTCTGAGGGGGTGCAAGCCGGTTGGTTCTACTTGGATTGTACAGTCCACCGATACATTAGTTGAAAACGGCTATCCTACTCCGTTGATGAAACAGGTTTCTTTATTTAGATTACATCCCGTAATTGATACTTTAGGTTGGGAATGTGCCAAACTCGAATACGTTAAATCAGGGCAAGGTGTAGTTCTCTCGCAAAAAGCAGGAATAAATATGAATGTTACAAGCGTAATTAATTCCTACGGGGAATACTACATCAGCTTGGCTCGTCATATACCGATATTCCTATATACAACAGCTGAACAAAAATTGAGCATATTTTTACCGAATCATAAATCCAAACCGGGTAAACATCACATTACTTCTCGTATTTCCTTGGAGCGAATTGCTAAGATTAAAAAGAAAAAAGAAGAATAATTGAATAATTAACAGAATTATCTGTTAAGAAATAATAGTGTTTCTATGTAACCAAGATGTGGTTATATGGCGGTTTTTCAATTGAAAAAATTCATATATTTGTATGCGTGTTTATTGATTTTTTTAGAAATTTAAAAAACAACGAAAAAATATGTTATTCTCTATAATTTATAAGGTTTTTTGATGAATATTCTAGTTCTTAATTGCGGTAGCTCTTCTTTGAAGTTTCAAATAATTGAAACTGACATTGAGCATATTGAAAATGATAGCGACAAGCGTCTTGCTATTGGCTTGATTGAAAGAATCGGCAGCCAATCGATTATTACATTTAAGGCGTGCGGACAGTCTGCTTTCAAGAATGCAGAACCTCTTCGCGACCATAAGGCGGCTTTGAACTATGCAATTAAATGGATTACTAATCCCGAATCTCATATTCCGGGTATTAACGATTTGACCGATATTCATGCTATCGGACATAGGGTTGTTCACGGTAGTGAGCGGTTTAAAAAATCAGTACGTATTGACGATACTGTTATTGAAGGCATTGAGGATTGCATTCCTTTGGCTCCTCTGCATAATCCTGCTAATCTGAAAGGTATTTATGCTTCGCGTGAGATTTTTGGTCCTTCTATTCCGCAGGTTGCTATTTTTGATACTTCATTCCATTCGACTATGCCGGAAACTTCGTATTTGTTTGCAATTCCATATCAGTTGTATAGAAGATTTAAAATCAGGAAATACGGTTTCCACGGGACTTCTCATAGATTTATTGCTTATAGATATAGAAAAATTACAGGCAAAGAACGCGATGATGTAAATATTATTTCTATGCACCTCGGCAATGGGGCTTCCGCTTGTGCTATCAAGAACGGAAAATCAGTTGATACTTCGATGAGTTTAACACCTCTGGACGGACTTATGATGGGTACGCGTTGCGGTGATATTGACCCGACTGTTATCGAGTTCCTTGCTCATAACGAAGGTATCTCAATGGACGAAGTGTTCAGCGTCCTCAACAAGCGCTCCGGTCTTATAGGTATTTCAGGTTTAACTAATGATATGCGCGATTTACTGGACGAAGAAAAAGAACATGATGACAGAAGAGCAAGACTTGCCATTGATATGTTTTGCCATAGAATTAAAAAATATATCGGTTTCTACACTGCCGAGACAAATGGTACAGATGCTATATGCTTCACCGGTGGTATTGGCGAAAATTCCGCTGAAATTAGAAAGAGAAGTGTTGCCAATATGGATTATTTCGGTATCGAAATTGACGATAAACTTAACGAACAGGCTGTCGGAGGAAAAGAAATGAAAATCAGTACAGAGGACAGTAAAATTGATGTTTACGTTATTCCGACTAACGAGGAATTAATATTAGCCCGCGATACTGTACGCGTAGTTCTCAATGTACCTCGTATTTGGTAATTTGTAAATAATTTAACAATAACATTATTAAGGTTTTAAAATGTCTATTACATTTATTGATGAAATTAAAAATAAAGCAAAAGATTTATTTAGAACAGTTGCTTTTCCCGATGCGGAAGATATTAGAACATTAAAAGCCGCTATCGTTCTGCGTGATGAAAAAATTGCAAAAGCCGTTCTTGTTGGTGATGATGAAAAAATTAATTCTTTGGCTAATGATAACAATCTTGATTTGAACGGAATTGATATTATTAACCCATTGAAATCAGAGTATCTTAATGAATTTACTTCAATTCTTTTCGAGAAGCGGAAAGCAAAAGGAATGACGGAAGAACAGGCGCGTGAACTCGTTTCCCTTCCCGTTTATTTTGCGGGTCAATTGTTAAATACCGGAAAAGTTGATGTTGTGGTTGGCGGAAATATATCAGCTACAGGCGATATTATCCGTGCCGCTATTTATACGGTCGGTGTAGCTCCCGGTATTTCGATTGTAAGTAGCTATTTCATTATGGCAAAGGACGAAAGACTTATCTGCTTTGCCGATTGTGCAGTTAATCCCGACCCGAACGAGAAACAACTTGCTGATATTGCAATATCATCTGCAAGAAATTTCAAATCTGTTGCCGGGGTCGAACCGAAAATTGCTATGCTCTCTTTCTCTACAAAAGGTAGTGCAGACCATCCGCATGTTGATAAAGTTGTTAATGCTACTAATATCGTTAAAGAAAAAGCACCCGACCTACTGGTTGATGGCGAAATGCAGGCTGATGCCGCTCTTATTGAAGCAATTGGCGAAAGAAAATGCAAAGGTTCACCTGTTGCCGGCAAAGCCAATGTCCTTGTTTTTCCCGATTTAGACGCAGGAAATATCGGCTACAAACTTACTCAAAGATTGGGTGGTTTTGATGCTGTCGGACCTATCGTCCAAGGATTGGCAAAACCATACTGCGATTTATCACGCGGTTGTTCGGTTGATGATATGGTAAATGTTGCCGCTATTTGCTCATTGATGGCATAATTATATTTTCTGATTAATCATCAAAAAATTATATTTTTGTAAATATGTTTTTTGAATTTTAAAAAATAGGATTTTTATGGCTATTGTTTTAGACGGATATAATCTGACAATCGAAAAACTCGTTAGAGTAGCACGCCACGGCGAAAAAGTAGAACTTACGCCCGAAGCAAAAGGAAAAATTAATGCTTGCCGTACAATGCTCGAAGAAAAAATTGCCGCAAAGGAAATTATGTACGGCATTAATACCGGCATTGGTGAATTTTCGGAAATTGTTCTCAATGACGAACAGGTTAGTGAATTTCAAAAATATTTGATTTACAATCATTCTGCCGGAATTGGCGAACCTGTTCCGATTGAACGCGTAAGAGCCGCTATGCTCGGTAGAATTAATGTGCATGCAAAAGGTCATTCCGGTTGCCGTCTTGTAATTACAGAAACTTTAATCGAAATGCTGAACAAAGGCGTTACTCCCGTTGTAAGCGAAAAAGGCTCGGTGGGTGCAAGTGGTGATTTAGCCCCTATGTCCCAAATTGCTTTGCTCTTATTGGGCGAAGGTGAAGCCTTCTATCAGGGTGAAAGACTTTCGGGCGAAGCCGCATTCGAGAAAGCCGGAATTAATATTCCCGGTTTGCAGGCGCGTGACGGACTTTCTACTATTAATGGTTCTAATCTACTGACGGCTATCAGTGCTTTGGAATTATATGATTTCAATCGTTGGCTGAAGCAAGCCGAAATTGCGGCGGCTATGTCCCTCGAAGCACTTTTGGCAAATTTAAAACCTTATGATATTCGACTTCACGAATTACGTGGCTTCGCCGGTGCGCAACGCAGTGCTGTTTCAATTAAAAAATGTCTGACCGGCAGTGATTTAATGACCGGAAAGATGAAAACAAAAGTGCAAGACGCTTACTCAATGCGTTCTACTCCGCAGGTAATCGGTGCCGCTCACGATGCAATTGCCTATGCTTGGAAACAAGTGGAAATTGAATTGAACGGTGTGGGGGATAACCCGATTTTCCTAACCGAAGAAAAATTAACACTTACAGGTGCTAATTTCCAAGGTACTCCCGTTGCACTTCCTATGGATATGGTAGGTGCCGCTATTACTATGGTTTCTGTTCTGTCCGAAAGACGATTAAATCGTATGCTTAACCCGGCTTTGAGTGTCGGATTGCCACCGTTTCTTACTACAAGAGCCGGTATGTTTTCCGGTATGATGCTCAGCCAATATACAGCCGATATGCTTATTGTGGAACAAAAAATACTTGCGTCTCCTGCTTCCATTCAATCTATTCCTGCGGCGGCAGACCAAGAGGATTTTGTTTCAATGGGTATGAATACCGCTTTGAAGAACGGGCAAATTCTTGATAATGCCTATGGCGTACTTGGTATTGAATTTATGGCGGCGGCTCAAGCTTTGGATATTAGGGACTTCAAAAACGGTGATGGTGTTTCTACTGCTAAGAGTGTTGTTCGCAAGTACGTTGAATTCCTTGATATTGACAGACCGCTCTACAAAGACCATAACACTATGAAGGCTCTTGTTAAGTCTTGCGAAATTCTTGATAATGTCGAAGAGACTGTCGGTAGTTTAGAATAATTATTAATTAAAGATTAAGTATGAAACTAAGTAATTTAAATTCATTCATTGAAATTGCAAAGAGCAAGCACGGAAAAATTATTGCTGTTGCCGCCGCTGAGGACGATAACGTCCTTAGCGCGGTTACAGCCGCAAAAGAGCAGGGCATTGCTTCGGCTATTCTGGTCGGCAATAAAGAAAAAATTATCAAAATTGCCGCAGAAGAAAACCTTGATATTAGCTCTTTTGAAATTATCGAAGAGAATATTCCCGCTATTGCCGCACGCAAAGCGGTTTCGCTTATTCGTGAAAGCAAAGCGCATATTTTAATGAAAGGTATGGTCGGTACTGCCGATTTCCTCCGTGCCGTACTTGATAAAGATAATGGTTTGCGAGAAGGTGCATTGCTCAGTCATATCGGTTTTTTTGAAATTGATGCTTATCACAAGGTGCTGGCTCTTACCGATGCCGCTCAAAACATTGCACCCGACCTGAAAGAAAAGACTGCTATTATTAAAAATGCTATTAAAGCATTTCATCGTTTTGGTATTGCGCAGCCTAAAATCGGTCTCCTTGCACCGGTCGAAGTTGTTAATCCGAAAATGGAATCAACAACAGATGCCGCTTTGCTGACTATGATGAGTAAACGCAAACAAATAAAAGGTGCCATTATTGACGGACCTCTTGCTTTTGATAATATTGTTTCAAAAGAGGCGGCTGAACATAAAGGACTTGTTAGCGATGTTGCCGGTGATGCCGACTTAATCGTTGCGCCTAATATCGAAACTGCGAACGCACTATACAAAAGTTTTACGTATTTTGGAAAGGCAACGGTTGCCGCTATTATTCTCGGTGCCGCCGCACCGATTGTATTAACATCGCGGGCGGATTCCGACAGGAGCAAACTTATGTCTATTGCTCTTGCCGCTTCCTATTAATTTGGAGCTATTATGAGAATTCTTGCAATTAATCCGGGTTCTACCTCTACCAAGTTCGCCATTTATGACGACTTGAATGAAGTTATTACTCGCGTCATTAGACACGATATAGATGATTTATCTCAATTTAAAAGTATTCTTGCTCAATATGAGTTTAGAAAAAATCTTATTATTGATGCTCTGAAACTTGCCAAAATTTCACCACAATCAATTGACGTTGTTGTTGGTAGGGGAGGTCTGATTAAACCTATACCGGGCGGTGTCTATCGCGTTAATGATGCTATGATTGAGGATATTAAATTGCAACGTCTCGGCGAGCATGCCTCTAATCTCGGTGGTATTCTTGCCCGCGAAATCGCACGTGAAGCAGGCAATGAAGAAGAAGCATATATTGTTGACCCTGTTGTCGTGGACGAAATGGACGATATTGCAAGATATTCCGGTAACTGCTTACTTCCTCGCATTAGTATTTTCCACGCACTCAATCAGAAAGCTGTTGCACGCCGATTTGCCCGCGAAAGTGGGAAAAAATATGAGGAACTCAGCTTAATTGTTGCCCATCTCGGTGGTGGTATTACGGTCGGCGCCCATTACAAGGGTCGTGTAATTGACGTGAACAACGGGCTGGACGGTGATGGTCCTTTCTCGCCGGAAAGAAGTGGCTCCGTACCAATGGGGACATTTGCCAAATTATGTTTCTCTGAAAAATACGACCATATTAAAATTCGTAAAATGATTATCGGACGCGGTGGTATTGTTTCCTATCTCGGTACAAACAGTACGGTCGAAGTCGAAGACCGCATTGCCGTAGGTGATAAATATGCTCGCGAAGTTTACGAAGCAATGGCTTACCAAATTTCAAAAGAAATCGGTGCCTATGCTACCGTTCTAAAAGGTAAAATTGACGCCATACTAATTACAGGTGGCGTTGCGTATTCCGAAATGCTTATTGACTTACTTAGAGAGCGAATTTCCTTCATTGCCGATATTAAAGTATATCCCGGTGAAGATGAAATAAACGCACTTGTCGAGAGCGTATATTTTGCACACAAAGGCGAACAGGAAATAAAAGAATACAAATAATTCTTCTTATTGGAATCCTGCATATCTTTTGTTGCTCAATACAGGCAAATGAGCCAAGTATATCTTATTCTATCTATATAACATCAATTCCCACAGCAAATATTACCTGTGTGTAAAACAGTAGCATAAAATTTATTATATTGCTTTATAATAAAGAACGAAAATAAAAACAGTGAAGAAGTAGAATAATGGGTATTAAAAAAATATCATAAATCGTGATATTAGAATACGAATAATTAACATAAGTAAAAAGCATTGTTTAATTAGTTAGGGGGTTCATACATAATGACATTTTTAGAATTAGCTGAGAAAGTGTTAATAGAAGAGAAGAAACCATTAACTGCAAATGAAATATGGAAGATTGCCGAGGATAAAGGCTATAATTCAAAATTGAATAGTCAA
Source organism: uncultured Hyphomicrobiales bacterium (assembly GCA_964581505.1). Classification (GTDB taxonomy): domain Bacteria; phylum Bacteroidota; class Ignavibacteria; order Kapaibacteriales; family UBA2268; genus CAZOOR01. The sequence goes on along the minus strand of CAZOOR010000004.1, from coordinate 44,245 downwards.
GGTAAAACACCTTGGGCTACATTGGGGGCGCAGATTTATGTAAACGAAAGAGATAACGCCAACACGATTTTTGCAGTAGTAGGGAAACGTCCAAAAAGATTTTATCTAAAAGAACAGGAATATCTATTTGATTTAGAGAAAATAGAAAAGTCTGAAAATACCGAAGACATAACAGAAAACAAACATAAGAAATCATATCTTGAAAAACACTTGCATCCGTTTTTAGCTCATTTTGCCTTTTATCATTTGAAATGTTATACAAAAACAATTAATCATTCAAAATCCAAAAAAAAGGAATATGGCGAATGGGTTCATCCTGATATTGTTGGATGCTGTTTTCCAATTGGAGAATGGAGTTCGGAAGTGCTAAATTTAAGTTCATCAGTTGGAAATAACTCAATCAAAATTATTTCATTTGAATTAAAAAGAGATTTGAATTTAGGTAAATTGAGAGAGAATTTTTTTCAAGCAGTATCTAATTCTTCATGGGCTAATGAAAGCTATCTTGTTGCCGCAGAGATATCTAATAATGAAGATTTTTTGAATGAATTAACCCGTCTTTCAACATCTTTTGGTATTGGTATCATTAAGCTTGATATTGCTGACCCTTTATCTACCGAGATACTATTGCCTGCAAGAACAAGAGATAATTTAGATTGGGAAACGATTAATAAACTGACACTTAATAAGGATTTTAAAAACTTCCTGAAAAGAATAAAAAATGATTTAACAAGTAATGAAATTCGTAAAGAAGAATATGATATGGTTTATGAACCCGAAGAATTAATCAAAATGATTAACAAATAATCTCTGCAAACTAAATAACAAATTGAATGACTATATGTATGATTTAAAACCTATTGCCGCTCAAATATAGTGGAAATACGGCTCATATTTTTGTATTATTGAACCGAATATCTTATCTTTGTGAGCTGAAAGGTGTAAAATGAACATTGAAAAAGAAATATTAGATTATCTAAAATCCGCTGATGCAAGCTCATCAAATGAGATATTGCAAGGCATTGTACGTAAAAAAAGTATTGCTACAATAAAAAGAACTCTTTCAAAATTAATTGAAAATCAATTAGTTATAGTTACGGGAAGAGGAAAAACAACCCGATATAAAATTTCACCGTATTTCAAATTATTTGAACCAATTGATTTGGATTTATACTATCGGAAAGAAATTGATGAAAGGGTAATTATTAATAATTTTAACTTTGATTTATTAACGAGAATTTTACCAAATGTTAAGTTATTTACTGAAAATGAAATCAATAAACTAAATTCTTTGCAGAAAATTTTCTTAAATAATATTTCGGAACTAAGTGAGTTCCAGTATAAAAAAGAATTGGAACGCTTGGCTATTGATTTAAGTTGGAAATCTTCACAAATTGAAGGAAATACTTACTCATTACTGGAAACTGAAAAATTATTGAAAGAAAGAGAAACTGCCGCAGGCAAGACCAAAGAAGAAGCGGTAATGTTGCTAAATCATAAAGATGCAATAGATTTTATTATTGATAAGCCCGATTATTTATTTCCAATAATAGTTCCTAAAATTGAAGATATTCATAGTATTTTAACAAAAGAACTTGCTGTGGATAGGAATATAAGAAAAAGACGAGTAGGCATTTCAGGTACTAATTACACGCCTATTGATAATGAATTTCAGATTAAAGAAGCCATTACCAATATGTGTGATTTGATTAACGGAAATAATAATGTGTTTGAAAAAGCACTTTTGGCATTAATGCTTATTTCATATATCCAACCATTTGTTGATGGCAATAAACGGACTGCGAGGATTGTCAGTAATGCTATTTTGATTAATAATAATTATTGTCCAATTTCTTTCAGAACGGTTGATAGTGTTGATTATAAGAAGGCAATGCTATTATTTTATGAGCAGAATAATATTACTGCTTTTAAAAAGATTTTTATTGAACAATATGAATTCGCGGTAAGCACATATTTCTGATTTAAAACATTTTTAAACCCTTTCTTTGCGATTGTACTCTAACTCATTTATATTGCAAACGAGTGTTCGCTCACTCTGTGTCCTTTGAAAAATAATATATACTTGGAGCGAAGTGTAGAAAAGTGTAGAAAAGTGTAGAAATTCGTAGTAAAGTGTAGAAAACGGGTTAATGGTGTAAATCTCATAACATATTGAAATAATAACTAATTATGCCGTAATTCATAATTGCCGCTTTATCGTATGGCAGTGTAGTAAAAATACACTAATTCGTAATAAAGTGTAGAAATTAGTAGTAAAATGTAGAAATTTTACTATCAATTTCAAAGAATATAACCGCATCTTTCAGCTTATACTTAGGTAAAAAAGCCATTTCTGTTAGTTCACTTAGTACCACATCTTTGTTTAAAGTACGTCCTAAATACTAAATTTAATTATATCCTGAAATGTAAAATACTCGGCTAAAAAACAGATAATTTACTTTATATTTCTCCAACATAATTAAAATTGAGTATTCCTGCAAAAATTATTTAATCGCTTTTCAGCCAAACAAAAAAAATAATTTGTAATTATTTTCAATGTATTTAAACATATTACGTCTATATCCCTGATTAAGATTAAATAAGGTATTTTTTTAATGGGAGCTTATGTTGATTTACACACTCACACAACATATTCCGATGGTATATTAACACCCCGACAGTTGCTCAGCAAGGCGGCTGATGCCGGCTTGTCGGCAATTAGTATAACCGACCACGACTCTATTGACGGTTGTATTGAAGCAAGGGATTTTAGTAAGGAATATTCTGTTGAGATTATTGACGGTATCGAATTCAGTTGTTACGAAGATGGTAAGGAGTACCATATCCTCGGCTACAATTTCGATGTCGGCAATGCTGAATTATTGCGTTATGTAGCAGAATTCAGAGAAGAGCGTTATATACGTGCTGAAAAAATTGTAAAAAAATTGAATGCTCTCGGGCTGAATATTAATTTCTCGCAGGTTGAAGAAAAAGCCGGCAAAGCTCCAATTGCCCGTCCCCATATAGCAAGCGTATTGACGGAAACCGGTATGGTGCCAAGCCTCAAGGAAGCATTTTGGAAATATCTGGCAGAGGGCAAACCCGCTTATGAACCAAAATCCAATTTTTCAATCTCACAAGCCTTAAAAGTCATTAACAAAGCAGGCGGTGTTGCTGTTCTGGCTCATCCGGGTAAATACCTTTCGCAAGACGAATTATCTAAAATTATCCAAATTGGTATTGACGGTATTGAAGTTGTTCACCCAAGTCATGACCAAGCCGCTATCAATTTCTACAAAAAGACTGCTTCTCAGTATTGGCTACTGGCAACAGGTGGTTCGGATTATCACGGAAATAGGGAGTATGACGATGATAATTTCGGCAAATTTATTATGCCCTACTCCGTTGTTGATTCAATCAAGTATCATTCTGTAAGAAGATAACTATTCGTCCAATAAATCAGGTCTTCTTTGCTCTGTTTTTTCTCTTGATTTTTCCATTCTCCATTCTTTGATTGCCTTGTGATTTCCTTCGAGAAGTACTTTGGGAACTTTCATATCCCTGAAATTTTCGGGGCGTGTGTAATATGGGGGTTCGAGCAAACCGTCCTGAAATGAATCTTCGAGAGCGGATTCTGCATCACCCAATACGCCGGGCAATAGCCTGACAATAGAATCAATCATTATCATTGCAGGGAGTTCGCCACCACTCAATACAAAATCACCGACCGATATTTCCCGAGTGATTAGTGCGTCTCTTATTCTTTGGTCAATACCCTTGTACCTGCCGCACAGCAGAATTATATTTTGTTTCAATGATAATTCATTTGCAGCACTTTGAGTATATTTTTCGCCGTCCGCACTGAGAAAAATAATCTCATCATATTTCCTCTCGGCTTGTAATTGCTCAATACAATCAAATACAGGTTCGCACATAATTAGCATACCTGCACCACCGCCATAAGGGGTAGAGTCCACATGTCCATATTTATCTTTTGAATAATTATGCAGATTATGAATATGAATATCCGCTAATCCTTTCTCGCGGGCAATACGAATAATACCGGTTGATATAACCGATTCGAATACATCTGGTAGTGTGGAAATAACATCAATTCTAATTCCGTTTGTCATGTAATCAAATCCTTTAATCCGTCAATCATTTTAATAAATATCTTTCTTTCTTCCAAATCAACATCTCTAATTACTTCCTTGACAGCAGGTAGCGGAAGCTCGCCTTCATTAGTCTTAACTATCCAGACATCGTTTGCGGGCATAGTATATACATCAATTAATTTGCCGATTATCTCATTAGTATCAACATCAATCACAGTGCAATCAACTAAATCGCTTACAAAGTGTCCTTCATTATTTTCAAAAATCAATAAATCGGCTTCAATAAATATCCCCGTTTCAATCAATTGTTTAGCACGTCCATAAGAATTGATTTGTTTGAGCTTGACAATTAGCCGCTTGCCTCTGAATTCAAAACTCTCCAAAACATAAGCCGAAGCCGTTTGTTCCGAATAGCCAATTAGAACATCAGCCGGAATTGATAAGCCGCTCAGCTCACCCGGAATATCGGTAAGCACTAATGTTCCATCATCATTACATTTTATTATGGTTCCGAGAAATTTCATTAGTTATTTCTATCCTTTATGAATAATAATTACTTGTAATGAATAATTATTAAATACGAATTTGAGAAAATTTCAGATGAAAAACTAATGGAAATGTTGGAAATGAGGATAATAATATAAAAAATAATTAGGAATTAATGATGTTTTTGCACTATTTTACAGGAATATAATTAATTTGATAAAAATAATTATTACAATTTCGTATTGCTTTTGAATTATTGAAAAATAGAAAATAAAATGAATAGCATAAACTATCGTTTATATATTTTAATAAAGATAATTGTTCTTTTAATATTTTTAAATTAATTAAATTGGAGGGTTCTAATGAAGAAAATCATTACTCTATTTTTAGCATCTTTTCTATTATTGAGCTGGGCAGATGATACATTTGCACAAGATAAAAGAATAGCAGTCGGTATTGGTGGCGGTATTTCACGTGGTATTAACGAAGGAAGACAAGAAGACAGAACTTTTGGTCCTCTTTTTGGTGCTTATGTACTTTATATCAATGGTTTGGGTGATTATTTAACACCTGAATTCGCATTTACTTATCTCGGAAACGGAACAGACAGAACTGACGGATTTTCGCAATACGAAACCACGCAGATTATTCCTGAATTGAGAGTTAGATACTCTTTCTTTGACCCGGGGACAACATTTAATCCATATTTAGCACTTGGTATTGGTGCAAATATTTTCTCAGTAAGCGAACTACCGACAAACCGCGACCCTGAATCATCTGATAACGGTTTTGCTATGAGTATTCCTATTCTTGCAGGCTTTACTTATGATTTATCAAATAGTTGGGGACTTGATTTTAACTTTGGTCTCGGTTTAAGTACAACTGATGATTTCAATCCTGTTTATGACGATTGGGCAGACGGCAACTGGAACGGGCGTTTAGGTATTCATTACACTGTTGCAGTCATCAAAAGAGATAGTGATGGAGACGGACTTACTGATGAGTATGAAAAAGAAATCGGCACAAACCCGAATAATCCCGATACTGACGATGACGGTTTGCTTGACGGCGAAGAGGTCAATAAATACAAAACAGACCCATTAGACCCTGATACTGACGGTGGTGGTATTATTGACGGTATTGAAGTTAATAACGGCGCCGACCCATTAGATGCTGATGATGATATTCTTAGTATTCCCGTTGGTGGAAAATTAATTCTTAGAAACATTGAGTTTGCCACAAGCAAAGCAGACATTACTAATAAATCCGAAAGAATACTCGGTTTCGTGCTTAAAGCATTGCAAAGCCGTCCGGAGATGGAACTTAAAATTGTCGGACATACTGATAATTCCGGTTCGAGAGATTTCAATATGCAGCTATCAAAAGATAGAGCCGCCGCAGTCAAAACTTGGTTGGTCAAAAAAGGTATTGACGGAACGAGATTGACAACAGACGGTAAAGGTCCTGACGAGCCGATAGTTCCTAATAATTCGCCGGAAAATATGCAGAAAAACAGAAGAGTAGAATTCTTCAGAGCTAAATAATCTTCTGGCAAATGTTAAAAAAAAGCCGCTTTCGAGCGGCTTTTTTTATTAAAAGTTCTTATTATATAATCAAACTATTCTAATGCTTTCAATGCGCTGGCAACAAACAAAGCCGTACCTGTTTTCATTGCTTCTTCGTCAGGTAAGAATTGAGGGTGATGAAGTCCAGGCATTGTGGCAGTATCCCTATGCTTAACACCGAGAAACCAGAAGCAAGAAGGAATACTCGCTTTTTCGTAATAATAAGCAAAGTCTTCAGCCCACATTTTCGGTTCAAATTTTTTCACATTTTCCTTACCTATTAGTTCGGTAGCAGTCTTTGAAATTAATTCAGTTGCTTTTATATCATTTTTTAACGGTGGGTAGCCCACCAATGGAGAAAAATTACACTTGCAACCATAATTTGCCGCTGTAGTAATACTTAATTCCTCAATTCTTTTTAGAAGTTCAAAACGCAATTCATTATCAAAGGTTCTTAATGTGCCGGAAATTTTAATTTCTTCGGGTATAATATTTGGAGCATTGCCGCCATGTATAGAAGTAATTGTCAGTACTGCCGGAGAAATAGGATTATTAATCGAATTGAGCAAAGTCTGAACTTGTGTAATAATATTTGCACCGGCGATAACCGGATTGTTTCCGAGATGCGGTTGAGCGGCGTGGGCGCCTTTACCATTTATTGTCCAATAGAGTTCATCGGCAGATGCCATTACATAATCGGAATTAATTGAAATAGTGCCGCTTGATTCGGCAGGGAAAACATGCTGACCAAAAATATATTCCGGTTTTGGATTATTGAGTATTTCCGTTTCGATTATTTGAGAAGCTCCGCCGGGTAGCTTTTCTTCACCAGGTTGAAAAATAATAAGTACAGTACCATTTAGTTTGTCTTCATAATTTTTTAGCAGACGAGCCGCACCAAGTAACATAGCTGTATGCATATCATGACCACAAGCGTGCATTATATTTGGGACAGTAGAGGCGAAGTCTGCATCGGTTTCTTCATTAATGGGTAGGGCGTCAATATCTGCTCGGAGTGCGATTAACTTCTTACCTGTACCGATACGAGCAATTAATCCGGTGTCAAGTACTCGTTCATAATTGATGCCAAGCCGCTCCAACTCATAGCGGAGTAATCTTGATGTCTTATATTCCTTGAATGATAGCTCGGGATACTGATGTATAGTTCTTCTTACTTTTTGTAAATACTTAAATATTTTCTCTACATCTGTTTTAATTGTGTCGGGACTAATCATTGCTTGCCTCAAGAAAAAATTTAGGAATATCAATTGTTGTTTTGTTCAAAATATCTGTCGGTCCGCATAAAAATAAATTAGTTATAGTATTTCCAACTAATGTACAATTGACAGAAAGTGGTTGCCGGCTAGGTGGAATAATTGTAATAGGAAACGGGAGTCCGTGCAAGAAATGACCTGCAATAGCTGTTGAAATAGCGCCTGTGCCACAGGCACCTGTTTCTGCTTCAACACCACGTTCATAAGTTCGCAATTGGATACAATTCTTGTCAATTAAGTAAAAATTAGCATTCACTCCGGAAGGTTGAAATTCATTATGGTAACGAATTGATTTACCATATTTAGATATATCAAATTCTCGGAATGGCATATTTAGATTTAGTTCTGAATAATTAATAACTGCATGTGGTGAACCGACATCAATATATGTAAGATTGAAATTTAAAGTATCAATTTCGATTATTTTATTAAGTACTATTTCTACAGGTGGCGGAAATTTTAATGTGATATTACCATCTCTTTCTATTTTTGCTTCATAAATATTGTCTGCCATATCAAACAATATGTTTGCATTATTAGTAAAAAATTTATTATGAAAAGCAAAATGAACAGCGCATCTGCCACCATTTCCACACATTGCCCCAAAGGAACCGTCAGGATTGAAAAACTTTGCAGTAAAATCATAAGAATCGGAATCTTCTATTGCAATAAATCCCTCACTAATGAAATTATTATACTCATTTTTACTACAAAGAATAGGGGAGAGTTGTTTCAAGGTATTAATATCAAACTTGTATTTTCTGTTATCAATAACAGAAAACAGATTACCTGCTCCTGACATATAGTAAACATCAATTTTCATTATTCTGTGAAAACTCAGTGTAACACGAAATTAAAGAATTGGATATTTGATTATGCACAATACCGTTAGATGTAAGAATATTATTATCAGTAAGCCAATAATCATCTCTATTATATTGTGTAACTTTACCACCTGCTTCGTTAATAAGCAAAACACCTGCGGCTACGTCCCAAGGATGTAAATTGATTTCCCAGAATCCGTCAAAACGGCCACAAGCGACATAGGCAAGGTCTAGAGCCGCAGAGCCAAGTCGTCGAATTGGGATACCATTATGAATAATATCAACAAATTGATTAATGCAATAACCAGGATTTTCGTGAACATTGTATGGAAAACCCGTTACTAAAAAAGAGACTGACATATCGGAAGTGTTCGAGGGAGTAATTTCCTTGCCGTTCAAGCTTGCACCTTGTCCTTGGACTGCTACAAAAAGCTCATCAAGCATTGGTTGATAAACAACACCGCATAGGATTTCTTTTCCTTTGATGGCGGCAATACTGACGCTAAAAATCGGCAAGTTGTGAGCGAAATTAACGGTACCGTCCAGCGGGTCAATTACCCAAGTGATTTCAGCGAATTCCTCACCGCTAACACCGCTTTCCTCCGCCCAAAAGCGATGAGATGGAAAACGTGATTTAATTAATTCGATTATTGCCTGTTCGGATTTGTTGTCGTATTCCGTAACAAGATTGTTCTTTCCTTCTTTGGAAGATATTCTAAAGTTAGTGCCAAAGCCTTCTTTGAGGATTTTTCCTCCGAGTAAGGCGGCATCAATGGCACATTGTTTTAATTCATCAAACATAAACTATTTTTTATAAATTAGATAATCTACAAATTTAATAAACAAAATTTAGAAGCCCAGTGAATAATTAAGTATTTTTATAAATTTTTACATATATTTGTATGTAAATGTGAATTAAATATTAGAATAAAATGAAGAAAATAAATAAACAAATGTTTATTAAGACCTTATTTTTAGTGTTTTTCTTTTCTTTTGCGAGTGTTTTTTCGCAAGTAGAGAACTATGAATATTCAAGTGCAAAGCCGGGAATAATAGACACATTAGCGCGACAGACATCTGAAAGGATTGTTTCCGAAGCAGAAGGCTTGTTGGAAAAAGAGATTGACCCGGAAAAATATGTTTTAGGACCAGGTGATATATTCGATATTGCAGTTATTTCCTCAAAAACAAAAAAGTATCATATTCCTATTTCTCCATCAGGTAAAATGATGATTCCCGATGTAGGTATTGTTAATCTAAAAGGAATGACACTTGCCGAAGGTGAAAAGGCTATTTATAATTTAATGCGAAAAACATTTAGAACTAGTAATATATATGTAGTTCTATATGATGTACGAAAATTTAAAGTATCAATCAGTGGTGCAATCAAGAAATCTGCTATTGTTCCTGCTTCTGCCGTTGACCGTATATCCGAAGTAATTGAAAAGGCAGGTGGTTTAAAACCTGATGGTTCGTTAAGAAATATCAAAATATATCGTAAGGGTTTGAATAAGCCGATTAATGTAGATTTAGTAAAATTTTTTAAAATCGGAGATGAAGATGCAAATCCAACTGTTTTAGGTGGTGATAGAATAATTATCCCGAAAATAAGTGAAAAACAAACAATTGCAATACGCGGTGAACTGCCTTTTCCCGGTGAGTATGAGTTTGTTGAGGGTGATTCGCTTTCGACTTTGATTAAATTTGCACACGGTTTTTTCTATACATCTTTTCTGGATAGTGTAGAATTAGCCCGTTTCTTACCTGACGGAGGAATTGAGACTATTTTCCTTGACCTAAATACTTGGCGCAAAAAAATATTCACTAATGAACCACTACTCGGCGATTTCCCTTTGCAAAATGGAGACAGAGTATATATCCGCAAAGACCCGAAAAAAAATATGCCCGGTGAAGTTATGGTTGATGGGGAAGTGCTTTATCCCGGAAAATATCCGATTGACGGAGTAACAACTCGTGTAGCTGATATTATAAGAAAAGCAGGTGGTATAACTGATAGAGGTTCATTGGAAGCGACTTTTCTAATCAGACAATCTGAAATTGGTACTATTGACCCTGAGATGGAAAGGCTTAGACGGATTCCTTCCGGGGATATGTCCGTGAGTGAATATAAATATTTCCAAGCAAAATTGATTGAAAAACCAGGCGTTATGGCTATCAGTTTTCCTAAGTTAATGTCCGATTATAATTCGGAAGATAATATTTTGCTAAAGGCACGGGATTCGATTATTGTGCCAGATAAAAAGATTTTTGTAAATGTGCAGGGTAGAGTGAATAATCCCGGTATGGTTATTTATAAACCCGGGTATTCATATTTGGATTATATTAGTGCGGCGGGTGGTTTCGGCTATCGTTCCGATGAAAGTGGCACAATGATTGTGAAGAAGAAAGGACAGCAGTTCGATGCTGAATCTATGAACTATAAAATTGAACCCGGTGATTATATTCTTGTCCCTCCGGAAAAAGATATTAGCTGGGGACAAATTGCTATGACTACTTTGACTGTTGTTGCTCAAATCGGTGGTCTTTTAGGTATTATTATTGCTTTAACTAAAAAATAATTAAATAGATAATTATCGGTTGATTTATGTTCAATAAATTATTAAAAAATTCTGCAAATGAGCAAGATGTTATGAACGAAGAACTCACTTTTGTTTCTTTTTACAGATTTTTGTTACAGAAGAAAAAAACAGTTCTTTTTATAGTCTCTTCTATTGTAATTGCTGTGATGCTGTATTCTTTGATTGCTCCTTTTCAATATCGAACAGGTGCTACTGTGTTGCCGCCCGAGAACGCCGGTGGTATGGGTGATTTAACTTCATTTTTGCAAACTCTATCCGGTGGAGTATCGTTAGGTGGCGGCGGGCAAGCTAATAAATTACTGATTTTTAGAGAAATTTTGAAAAGTCGCGAAGTATCTAAAATAATTGTCAATAAAAACAATCTTGAAAAGAAATTAAAAGTCAAATCCGAAAATATAAATGATTTATATGACGGTATTAGTAATACCTTGAAGGTTGAATTAAAGAGAAGTGGGCTCATCACTATTTCTGCTGAAACTGCTACTCCATATTTTCCGAATGCAGATGATAAAAGGGAAGCCGCCGAACTCTCCGCTCTGATTGTTAATTCATCTATTTCTGCACTTGATAGTGTTAATCGGGCTAAGAATACCACGAAAGCAAGAAGTAAACGAGAGTTTATAGAAAAGATGCTTGCAAGAAAGAAAAACGAACTAAATTATGTTGATTCCGTTTTAGAGAAATTTAGGACAACACATCATCTATATGCACTTGAAGAACAAAACCAGGCTCTAATAGGAAATGCTGTTGATTTGGGTGCTAAATTAGCCCAAGCAGAAGTTGAATTAAATCTATTAAAATTGGATTATAATGCTGATGCTCCTATTATTGCCAGTGCAAAAAATAAGTACAACAAACTGTTAGAGCAGTATCAGCGGGTTCAGAGCGGTGGTATAGCCTCGCATGATAAATTTTCGATTCCACTTGATTCTGTTCCGAGATTAATTAGGTTATATCAAGGATTAATAAGAAAAAAGAAAATTCTTGAACAGGTTCATTTATATTTAGCCACACAAAAATATCAGGAGGCTATTCAGGAAGCAAGCGATGTGCCGACTGTCGAACCGCTTGATTTGGCACAAGTACCTAAACATAGGATTGCTCCCAAACGAAAAGTTATGTTCTTTTTAGCATTTTTTCTTTCTTTTGTAGGTGCTGTACTTTATATACTTTTGCAGGGAATTTATCGAGGTAATCTAATTGTTAAAAAAGAAGAAAAGATAAAGCAAAAGCTAAATGGATAATAGGAAAACTAACCTAGAATCTTATTAAATTCGTTTCTTATTTCTTTAATTAAATACGCTATTTCATCATTGTCAGATTTTGTGGCAAGCGGGAAATAGCGTTTTTTAATATCTTCGATATATGTGAATGGATTTAATAATTTATCGAAATCAAATGTGCGAAGCATATCAAGAAAGTCGCTTAAAATAATGATTAGTGCATCATCATCTAAATAATCAATATTTATTTTTTCGGGTTTATCTTTTTGTCTTTCTCTATAATCATCACACATAAATTGAACTAAATATGCAACATAAGAGCCAAAATTGTAATCAATAATAGAACTTGAAATCTCGGAAGAACTTAATAAAATATTATGGAGCAAAGCCGCAATTAATAGATTAGGCTCTGTGATTGAAAGCTCGTCAATAAGTATTCTGCATACACGAGTATTGTGATAAAATTTTGGCGTTCCGGTAGGGTCGGTTGCGTTAGATTCAGCATCTTCAGCCATTTCATAGGCACCAATGATTTTGCTTACATCTTCGGGATTAATCTTATCATTAAGTATTTCTTCCAGTTCGGCTTTACTTAAATAGTCGTTTTTTGACATATTTAATCCTTTCGCTGATAATCAAGAAGTTCTTTGACAGCATCAAGCGATGATTGAGAAATATTTTCTCCGCTTATCAACTTTGCAATTTCAATATTTTTTGTTTCGTTGCTTTCCTCTCTTACGGTTACTGTAGTTTTTGTTTTAGTTTCATATTTATTGACAGTAATAATCTTGTCGCCCATAGCCGCTATTTGTGCCAAATGTGTAATTGCAATAATTTGATGGCTGGCTGCCAATTCCTTAATAGCAAGACCAACCATTTGTGCAACTCTTCCACTTATTCCTGTATCAATTTCATCGAAAATCAATGTGGGAATAAGATAACGATTGGCAATGAGTGCTTTAATCGCAAGCATTATACGAGATAGTTCACCACCTGAAGCTACATTTGCCAATGGCTTTATTTGTTCACCTTTATTAGTTGATATATAGAACTCAATACTGTCAATACCGTTTTTACTGCAAATATAGTTTTCGCTATCTATCATTGCCGTTACTGTTTGGAATGCTATTGAAGTTTCTGCTATACTACTATTAAAATCAACTTTGAAAACAACATTGTCTAAGCTTAATTCATTTAATTTTTTTACAATTAATCGCTCGAATTCCTTAGATTTACTTTTTCTTATTCTTGATAGGCGGGAGGCAAAAGTACCCAATCTATCTTTTGAAAGCTTGATTTTATTCTCTATCCTTGATATTTCGTTATCGAAATTATTTACAAGAGCCAGTTTGCTTTCGAGAAATTCCATTCTGCTAAAAATTTCGGCATAGCTACCGTATTTCTTTTTTAAACCGGCAAGCGAAGATAGTCGCAAACGAATTTCTTCAATACGTTCCTGATTGAAATCAATATGTTCACGATAGTTCTGCGCAAATTCAGAAATTTCTTTAATGCTAACAGCGGCAGACTGTAATTCGCCAAACCAAGACGAGAATTCATCATCAATATCTGCAAGTTTTGAGATGTTTTTTTCAGCATCAGCAATTCCGTTGTAAACGGAATTTCCACTCGTATAGAGTGATTGCAACATATCATTTACTTGTTCAAAAAGTATTTCTGAATTTTCGAGGATTTTCAATTCATTTTCAAGTTGAATATCTTCGTTATGTTGCGGAGCAATTTTATTAATTTCATTCAGTTCATATTTATAAGCATCAGATTGAAGCTTTAGCTCTTTCTCTTGGTTTAGAATTGAGATATATTCATCAAGTAAATTTGTTTGATTAGTATATTCATTCTTTATCTGTGCAAGTAGTTCGTCTTCATTAGTGAATAAATCAATAAAGTTAATATGATTTTCAGGTTTTAGTATTAATTGGCCGTCGTGCTGTCCGTGGAAATCTGCAAGTAATTGACCGAGCCTTTTTAACTGAGCAAGTGGTACGGGCGTATCATTAACGAAACACCTTGAATTACCCCGAGAGTATATTTCCCTACGAGTAATAATTTCATTAGTCATATCTTCTACACCCAATTCGGAAACCATTTGCAGAGCCTTATGTTGCGCCGGCAATTCAAATATTGCCTCAATGACCGCTTTGTCTTGCCCCTTCCTTATGTGTTCGGTTGTGGCGCGACTACCGAGTGCTAACATCAATGCTCCAACAATAACGGATTTACCCGCACCTGTTTCGCCAATAAATATATTGAATTCAGGTGAAAATGATATTTCAATTTCATCAATTAATGTGTAATTCCGTATTGACAAAGTTTTGAGCATCAATGAGTCGAGTTTTGATTGATAATACGTCTATCATTAAAATACAAATATAAAAAACTGTATGCAATATTACGATAAATAAATATACTTATAGTAAATGTTCGAGTTCGGATTCACTTTCTATTAGTACAGAGCGAGCTTTGCTCCCGTCAAAAGGTCCGACAATACCGGTTGCTTCCAGTTCATCAACAATACGTCCGGCTCTGGCATAACCGATTTTAAGCCTTCGCTGCAAAAGCGACACGGAAGCCTGTTGTAGCCTAACTATTGTTCTTGCCGCTTCGTCAAATAGTACATCTCTATCCTCGCGTGCAATGCCATCTGAATTATCATTACCGTCATTTAGGCTTGGCAATAAATATGGCTGAGAGTAACCTTTTTGACTACCTATGTGTTCGCATATTCTTTCTACTTCGTCAGTGGAAAGAAAAGCATTTTGTATTCTGATTGGTGAGGTGCTGCCACCGAATTGGAAAAGTAAATCTCCGTTGCCAAGTAGTTTTTCTGCACCCATAACGTCTAATATAGTCCTTGAGTCAATTTTTGATGCAACAAGATATGAAATCCGTGCAGGAAAGTTTGCTTTTATTATTCCCGTGATAACATCAACTGACGGACGCTGTGTTGCAAGTACCAAATGAATACCTACTGCACGTGCTAATTGGGCGAGACGGATAATGGGTGCTTCGACCTCCTTAGAGGCGGTTAGCATTAAGTCTGCAAGTTCATCAATAATTACTATAATATAGGGCATTTCCTTATGTACAAGTTCTTTATCATTTTTTAACTTACCTTCTCTTACTTTTTTATTATAATCAAAAATATTTCTCTGTCCCGCTTGCGATAGAATATCATATCTTAAATCCATTTCGGCGGTAAGTGCTTTTAAGATAATGACGGCATCTTGCGGGTCTGTAACAATGTCATTAGGAATATCGGGCGACACCGCAAGAAAATGATTTTTCAATGCCGCATATTGTGTCAGTTCTACCTTTTTGGGGTCAATAATAACAAATTTCAAATGTTTTGGGTGTATCTTGTATATCAATGATGATATGATAGTGTTTATACCGACACTTTTACCTGTACCTGTTGCGCCAGCCATCAATAGATGAGGCATTTTGGATAAATCCGTAGTAAATACTTCGCCTGAAATTGTTTTGCCTATGCAGAGTGGTAATTTATAATCGCTGTTTTGATATTGGGGTGATTTGATACAACTACCAAAGCGAACTAACATTGGTTTCTGGTTTGGTATTTCAATTCCAACTGTGCCTTTGCCGGGTATCGGGGCTATTATTCTAATGCCTCGTGCTTTAAGAGCCATTGCAATATCATCTGCAAGAGATTCTATTTTACTGATTTTTATTCCCGGAGCAGGTACAAATTCGTATTGAGTAACAACCGGACCCGGTGTTACGCTTAAATTCTCTATTTCAATTTTAAATGTTTCTAGTTTTTCTTGAAGAATGCGGGCATTTAATTTTAGCTCATCTTCGTTAATTTCATACTTGTCTTCATCGTCAGTTAGGAGTTCAAATGTAGGTTGCTTATAATTAATTTCTCTATCGTGAATATTCGTGCTTAATAAATTAACAGGTTGTAATACCACATCTTCTTCCGGCAATGTTTCGGTAACTGTAATTACGAGTTTTTTACTATCATCATTATTACTCTCTTCTTCCGCTATTTCATCATTTGCAGTGAAGTCGTTACTATTTTCTAATTCCTTGTCGGTATTTTCTGGTTCAGAAATCTCATTTTTGGGAGATTCCTCATTAACTGATTTGTCGGAAATATCTTTTTCAGATGTTGAACTATGACCGTTAATTGCCGCTTCTGTTCGTTTAAATGCCTTAATTTCAATATCCGCCGACTTGATATTTGTTTCTTCTTCTTCGATTTGAGCCTTGATTGTCTGCGAATATGCTTTAAGCGGATTGTTCACAGGGTCGAGTTCTTTGTCTTGATTTTCAAGATTTCGTTTTAATATTCGTGCAGGTTCTTCTTCTTCCTCTTGTTGTCCCTTATCCCTAACTTCCGGTTCGGTTTCATTTTTCTTGTTTTCACTGGTATTATCTTTTGATAATGATTTGTTTAAAAGCATAGATTTTGATTTTGATAAATATTCTTTTGCCGTATCAATTCCCATAAAAGGATTGATTTTAAAGGCTAAGAAGAATAATGAAGAAAGCATTATTATTAATATTGCTACACTCCCAATAATACCGAAAATACCTGACAATATACTTGATATGAAAAAACCGAAACCACCCGGAAATTCTTTTGGAATTGTCGAAAGCCAAGAGATTTTAGCCAATACACCAAAGAATACTGAAAACAACAAGGCAAATGTAATCGTTGCGACAGTAACTTTAATAATACGCCTATCCGGTTTTTGTGTAAAAAATAGATACTTTGCCCAATACATTACAAGAAAAGGAATAGATAAGACCGTTATTCCGATTGTTGAATTATATAGAAAATTGGAAATAATTGCACCGACAAGACCTAACCAATTGTGTGTAGTCTGAATTTTTGCCAGTATTTCCTCTTCGCCTCGAAGTAGTTTAAATAGTTCGCCAAATGTAATTTGTGTATTTGCTTCGTCCTTTGTGGAATACGAGATAAGGGCTAAAATAATTAGAAAAGAAATCAGAATTAATAGCACTGCAAGTATTTTCAAATGGCGTTTATACTGTGTTTCGAACTTAACTTTTTTATCCTGTTTATTCTTCTGTTCCTTTTTGGGGCTTGCCGGTTTCTTTTTAACCCGTTTAATAATTATATTGTCATTATTTTTACTCATTTGTTATTCCCTTCGAGCAGATTTACAGCAGATAGTTTAATACTGTTACCGGATATTGTAGGTAGAACCGGATATTTATCAATTGATACTGCATCATCAATATCTTTTTCAAAGCCCAAATCAATCAGTACTTTGGCATGTTCACAAGTTTTAATAAAGTGGCTAAGATGTTCTTTGTATGTATTATACATTTCACGTGAAACCAAAGAGGCATCATCAAAATTTACGCTGTCAATTGCATTTGCAACTTTATCAATGATTGCACCTGCACAGAGCGAATCTTCAAAAGAAAATCGGGAATTATTACCGGAGCAAATTATATTACAGTATTTGCTGTTCTCTTCTTCGGCAATTTTCAGGATATTTGAAACAACGATATTCAAATTTACAAATGAAGCAATAATTCTGTGCTTTGCACTCTTTGCTTTTTGGAAAGCATTAGTTCCGTTTGTTGTTGTAAGAACAATCGTTTTATCTTTGACACTCTGTGCTAAAAATTCTCCGGGAGAGTTGCCAAGTACGAAACCAAGTGGTTTGTTCCCGTTACGTTCACCAGCAAGGATACTCGTTTCCTTGCTCAAGTTTTGATGAATGGCAATAGCCTTGTCCATTGTAGCGACCGGAATAATTTCTTTTGCACCTGCATATAGAGCGGCGCAAACTGTTGTTGATGCACGCAGGACGTCAATATAAATGAAGATAGAATCTTCTGTTGATTCCTCTTCTTTGTATGATTCCGTTATAAAATATGTTCTAATTTTCATTATGCTGTTTTTCAAATTAATATCCAAGTTCACAGATTATACGATTTTCTTTCAAAATTAATCTTTTTTTTGGACTTTTAATAATATTTTTATTATTTGTTTGAACTGATGAGGCATAATAAGATAATTTTGTTTTATTTTCGTTTACTTTTTTTTATCAAGGGTGAATATGAAAAAACCTTTAATTGTAATAGCCGGTCCTTGTGTGGTCGAATCTCGCGAAATGCTTTTTGAGATAGCCGAAGTATTAACATCAAACCTTCGGGGTAAAAACGTTGAGTTTTATTTTAAGGCGTCATACAAGAAAGCTAATAGAACAAGTTATAAATCATTTACAGGTATCGGTGATGAAAAAGCTTTATCATATATTAAAGAAGTTGGTGATAAGTTTAATGTTAAAACATTGACAGATGTTCATAGCGAAGATGAAGTAATGCTTGCGTCAAAATTTGTTGATGTTTTGCAAATTCCTGCTTTTCTTTGTCGCCAGACCTCATTAATTCAAGCGGCGGCTAAAACAGGAAAAATTATTAATATTAAAAAAGGACAGTTCGTTGGTGCTGAGACTATGCTCAAAGCCGCTGATAAAGCAAAAGTTGCCGGTGCAGATAATGTATGGCTTACTGAGAGAGGTAGTTTCTTCGGTTATCACGACCTTGTTGTTGATTTTCGTTCAATAGTAACAATGAAGCAGGCGGGTGAGACTGTGATATATGATGCTACTCACTCGGTACAGCAACCCTCAATTGGCGAACAGTCCGGTGGTAAGCCGGAATTTATTTTTCCGTTGGCAAAAGCGGCTATTGCCGCCGGTGCTGATGGTATATTTTTCGAGACACATCAAGAGCCGACTAATGCGAAAAGTGATGCCGCTTCCCAATTGCCATTATCTTCTGCTTCTGAATTTGCCAATATGCTGATTGAATTATATGAAAATTTATAATTATATATTTATTATCTTGCTTATTACAGTATTAATACAATCCTGTGATAAACCTGGTGGAAACAAGCATATCTATAAAGATACAATTGTTGAAGGACTTACGCCCGACCAAACAGGTTGGAATGTTACGGTTAGATTTGTGGATTCATCAACAACAAAAGCTATATTAGTGGCTGGTAGAACGAGAGTATATCAAAAAAGAAATGAAACATTGCTTGATGGTGGTATTGAAGTGCAATTTTTTTCAACTGAAACAGGTGAACGTACCAGTAAATTGACAGCTGATAGTGCAGTAATTGATGACAATACAAAAAATATGGTTGCTAAGGGTAATGTTATTGTGATTGCAGATAGTAGCGGAACAAAACTTGAAACTTCGGTTTTGCATTGGAATAACAAAACACGTAAAATATACTCATCGGAATATGTGGAAATCACATCAGCCTCAGAAACATTAAAAGGTTGGGGATTTGAATCTGATGAAAATTTGAATAATTATAAAATATTTAAAGTGAGTGGAGAAAAGCGATGAATAAATTTCTGATAGCCGGCAATTGGAAAATGAATACTACTATTTCCGATGCTGAAAATCTTACGAATGCGATAATAGAAAAATATAAAAATACTAATAATAAGGTCAAATTATTGGTTTGCCCGCCTTTTATTAATCTTTCTGCGGTTTCAAATATAATTGCAGAAAGCACTATCCTACTGGGGGCGCAGAATTGTCATTGGGAAGAAAATGGGGCATATACGGGGGAAATATCGCTTAATATGCTCAAGGCGGTTGATTGCGAATATGTTATTATCGGGCATTCGGAACGCCGAGCAATGTTTGGCGAAACAAATGAAATAATTAATAAAAAACTTCAATCAGTATTGTCAAATTCACTTACTGCCATTTTATGCATTGGCGAAACACTCGAACAGAGGGAAAGTGGAAGAACATTTGATATTCTTGCAGAACAATTGGAAAAAGGATTAGCAGGTATTAATATGGAACAAAGTAAGAATATCGTCATTGCCTACGAACCTGTTTGGGCAATAGGAACCGGTGTTGCCGCTTCTATCGAACAAGTGGACGAGGCGCATAATAAAATACGCGAGATGCTTGTTGCTCTATTCGGTGATGTTGCTAACGAGATACTTATTCAATACGGTGGCAGTGTAAATGAAAATAATTCAAGCGAACTGTTTTCATTGAAAAATGTAAACGGAGCTTTAATAGGGGGTGCTTCACTTAAAGCGGACAGTTTTATTGCAATTTATAATAACGCACTTGCAAAGGTATAAATGTTTTTTAATTTACCTAATATTATCAGTATGACGCGGGTTGTTATAGCTCCGTTTTTTATTGCTCTAATGCTGACCGAAGATGCAGGATATATTATTCTGGGTTGTTTTGTATATTTGCTCGCCGCAATTAGCGATTATATTGACGGTTGGTATGCGCGTAAGTTTGGAATGATTACAAAGTGGGGGCAGTTCTTTGACCCGTTGGCAGATAAGATATTAACTACATCGGCATTTATTGTTTTTTATATATTTAATATTATACCTCTCTGGATGGTGGCTGTCATTGTTCTTAGGGATATTGTAACTACACTGTTTCGTATTGCCGCAATATCGAAGAAAAGCATATTGGAAACTTCATATCCGGCAAAGTTCAAAACATCTCTGCAAATGGTATTCATAGCATTTGTTCTTGTGTTGATTTTTATTAAATATACTGGTGTTTTTGAAATATTACCAGCAACTGTCGATAAAATAATTTATTCGTCATCAATGTATTATTTGATGCTTTTACTAACTTTACTGACCGTTTGGACGCTAATTGACTACATTTTTAAGAATAAATCCCTCTTAAGCAAGATTTGGAGCGATTTTACGAAAAAAAAACTTGCTAATGAATAAATTTTTTTATAAATTAAAAATAGCAATGTTGAGTTTTTTGTGGATTGGCTTTATTCCACGGTTTCAAGAGCATATAGCCTCTATAATCGCAATAGGTGCGGCACTCTTGTTGCCCGATGAATGGAAGACGGTAATATTGCTTTTTTTGATAGTTCTTTTTATAACGTATTACGCATTTGCGTATAATGCAAATGTAGATAAAGATAAAAACGATAAATTTGTGTTTAGGCGAGCGCTTGGATTATGGATTGCTTCCTTGTCGCCTTTTGTATTGTTCACATTGTTTTGGGCGATTGTTTGTCTAACCATTTATTATTTGTATTTGCCAATAATAGGCAATTTCAAATTGTTTAACCAACAATGCAAAGAGCCAAAGTGTGAGTTCTTGAAAAGAGATTTTATTGCAGGTATATTGACTTTAGTTACATTGCAAATTGTGTATTCGGGAGCGGCGCTTTTGCCTTGGATTTATATGTTCTTTAATAAATAGAAGTTATATTAAATTTTTTTTTAGTAAACGCATGAATAGTTCATGCATTATCCATTATTATATGAGGGAGTTTTTTATGGGATTAAACAAACAAAATTTGGTTGACGCCATCGCCAAAGATGTCGATTTGACAAAAGTAGATGCTGAAAAAGCATTGAAAGCTACTCTTGCGGCAATTACAAAAGAGTTGAAAAAAGGTGGCAGCGTTACGTTAATCGGCTTTGGTACATTCTCTGTTTTGAAGAGAAAAGCACGTAAGGGCAAGAACCCGAGAACAGGTGAAGTTATCAAAATTGGAGCAAAGAAGGTTCCGAAGTTCAAACCCGGAAAAGGTTTACGCGAAACGGTAGCTGGTAAAAGAAAGAAAAAATAACCTTTTAATAGGTTTTTGAATAATAGCCGTTCTTTTTGAACGGCTTTTTTATTAAATTTGCTAAATATTTATAATTAATTTTTGATAAACTTATGGCAAATGAAAAATTATCAAATCCTTATCTGCTTTCAGCTGGGGATTTATCATACGAAGATATACAATTGATTTTCGAGAAAACTAAGTTCTTTCTTGATAATTACAAGCGAGATGTAAAATTTGATGACCTGAAAGGCATAACTGTTGCGTTAGCATTCTTTGAAAACTCTACTCGTACAAGACTTTCATTTGAGCTTGCGGCAAAAAGATTATCTGCCGATGTCTTTTCTTTTGCTACTGCACAGAGCAGTTTGAAAAAAGGTGAATCTTTAATTGATACTATCAGGACAATTGAAGCGATGACAGTACACATGTATATCATTAGACACATGTGTTCGGGTGTGCCGCGTTTTATTCAGAATAATACAAATGGCATTGTGCTGAATGCAGGGGACGGAAAGCATGAACATCCTACTCAGGCATTACTTGATACTTTTACATTGATGCGTTATTTCGGAAAAATAGACGGATTAAAAGTATGTATTGTTGGTGATATTTTGCATAGTAGAGTTGCACGTTCCAATATGGTTATGCTGAAAACACTCGGAGCAAAAGTAGGAATTTTTGCCCCAGGTACTTTGCTACCTGCCGGATATGAGAAATGGGACGTTGAAAGATTTGATAGTATTGAAGAAGCTATCGAATGGTCTGATGTTTTGCTTATGTTGAGATTGCAGAGAGAGAGAATGGAATCTGGATTACTGCCGACTATTCGAGAATATTCCAAATATTTTGGTGTGGATTTAAAACGATTCAGCAGTAAACCGGAGCTGGTACTTCTGCATCCGGGACCTGTTAATTACGGTGTGGAACTTGACTACACGATTAGTTCCTTCCCGAATGTGTTGATTGAGACGCAGGTTACTCATGGGCTGTTTATCAGAATGGCTTTACTTTCCTTGCTCTCGAAGTTTGTTGCAGTTTAGTAATATGACATTGGAATTATATTGCCTGTAACTTATGCAAAAGATGATAAGATTTGGAAAATCATTCAATTGATTGAGTGGACTTCAAACTATTTCGGCAAGCACGGTATTGAATCATATCGCTTGAAGACGGAACTTCTTTTGGCGCATTTGTTGAATTGCACTCGTTTGGATTTGTATAGGGATTTCGATAAACCGCTAACAAAAGATGAACTAGTTCAATTTAAACTGTTGATTAAACGAGTAATTAATCACGAGCCTGTGCAAATGATTCTCGGCAGTGTACCCTTTGTCAATATTGATATATATGTAAATTCTGCATCTATTGTGCCGCGTCCCGAAACGGAATTATTAACTGCGGCGATTATTGATGAAAATAAGAATAGAAAAGGCTTGAAAATTCTGGATATTGGTACCGGGAGCGGCTGTATAGGATTGAGTCTTGCAAAGGCGTTTCCTGATGCCGATGTACTTGCAATTGATTTTTCGAATGCCGCTCTTGCATTAGCAAAAAAAAATATGTTGCATAATAACATTAAAAATGTAACTTTTAATACTATCAATGTGTCTAATGAATTGATTGACGGCAAATTTGATATTATTGTTTCCAATCCGCCATATATTGCAGAGGAAGACTATCAAATCCTCGAACCGGAAGTAAAAGATTGGGAGCCGGCACTTGCATTGACTGATAATGGCGATGGCTTATCGTTCTATAGACGCTATGCTGAAATATTTCCGACTATGCTCCAAGGGCAGGGGAAATTCTATCTGGAATTTGCTTGGGGGCAGGCTGAAAAGATTAGTGAGATTTTTTCAAGTGAGATTTTTTCTATTGAAATTAAAGAAGATGCTAACAATATATCCAGATATGTTTTCGGGAATATTGTCAGATAAATAAGGGGTTACTATATTATTTGGCTCTTTTGCAAATCATAATTTTAAAGTTATGATTAATTTTATTATTTTACATTCTTTGAACAGCATTTTAGAATTTTTTAATTATTGAGGTTGTTTATGGCACAAGTTATAATCGAAAAACAAATCGGCGGTACAATTGTTCATCTCAAAGGACAATTTATTGGCGGCGATGAAACGGACGAATTGCGAAGCAGTCTAAAAGAACTGTCGGAGCAAGGTATCAATGCAGCCATAATAGACTTGGAGAAGGTTACATATTTGAATTCAACGGCTCTCGGAGTCTTGATTTCCGCACACGCATCATTTGCTAAGCGAGATGCAAAGATAATCCTTGCTAATGTTGCAAAATCCATAGAAAACATTTTTGTCATAACAAAATTGACATTGGTGTTTCCGATATTCGAAACTATTGAAGAAGCAATAAAATCATTACAGTAATAAAATTTATTAAACTAATTTAGAGGTTTTAATGAAAAACTTATTTAATGTCATCGTTATAGTATTGGCATTCATCATTGCGTTTGCTGTTTATTCATTCTATTTCGGTAATCCCGATAACTTTGAAGATGCGGCGAAGAAAAAGCCCAAAGCCGGTAATATTATTGGTATGATTTATACCGGTGGTCCTATTGTTGCTATTTTGATTGGTCTAATCATTATATCACTTACATTCTCATTCGAAAGATATTTCTCTATTAATAAAGCCAAAGGTAAAGGCGATATTTCCACTTATGTCAAGAATTTAATTGACCATTTGGTGAAGGGAGAGTATGATGATGCGCTCGCCTTGTGCGAATCCCAACGGGGGAGTATGGCTAACATTATGCGAGCCGCTATTGAGCGATTCCGTTCAATAGAAAACGACCCTGAGTTCTCGACAGAGAAAAAAATGGAAGAGGTACAGAGAGCAGTTGATGAAGCTACTAATCTCGAAACACCGCTCTTGGAGAAGAATCTGGTTGTTCTTTCAACTGTTGCTTCTATCTCCACTTTGTTCGGACTCTTAGGTACAACAATCGGTATGATTCGTGCATTTGCCGCTTTTGGTGATACCGGAACGGTTGATGCCACACAGCTTGCTGTCGGTATTTCCGAAGCTCTTTATAATACAGCCGGCGGCTTGTTTGGTGCTATTATTTCAATTATTGCATATAACTTCTTTGTTACAAAAGTTGATAGTTATGTATATATGATTGATGAAGCTATTCTGAACGTAACCGAACTGTTTACAGCCAAAATTAAAAAATAATCAGGAGTCTTAAGTGGCTAGAATAAAGAAGAAAAGAATGAATTTTGTTATCGATATGACACCTTTGGTCGATATCACCTTTCTTCTTTTGACTTTCTTGATGTTTACGGCTAAATTTAAGTCCGAAGCCGAGTCGGAGCAGGAGTTTACGATTACTCGTCCTCTTGCTGCACCCGATACGACCAAATTGCCAGAAAAGGATATTGCTATCATTAATATTGCTATTGATGATAAAAATACCAAAGATACATCATACTATTTCGGTTTAACAAATACAAGGGATTGGCAGAAGGTACTGTCATTTATGCCCGAAATTCCTGAGGATATTAAGAGCAAAAACTTAATTAAGGTTGATACTACACTTTTGGGTAGATTCGTGAAATTCACAATTGCTGTCAATAATGGAACGACATTTGCTCTTGATGCGGATAAGCGTGTTCGCTTCAAATATATTGAAGATGTAATGAATACATTGAGGAAAAATAAGGCTTTTACATTTAACTTTGTAACCGAAAAGAGGAAAGGCGAAGAAGTTGATAAGAAGAAGGAATAAAGATATTTTAAGAAATCTTTAAAAAAAGTGTAACTTTTTTGGTTACTTATGTGTCTTATAATTAAATGAAAGAAACAATTATTAGGAGTAATATATTATGGCAGGCGGTGGTGGAGGCTTAACCCCTCCGGTAAGACAAAAAAGGGGTAGGCAAAGCAGAAGAAAAAAGAAGGCAAGAATAGGATTTAGTCTTGATATGACGCCTTTGGTTGATATTACATTTTTGTTATTGACATTTTTTATGTTCACTACAACTATGTTGAAACCGCAAATAATGGAAATGAAATTGCCTCCTGAATGGCTTCAGGACGTTGAAGTGAAAGCATCGGAGTTATTTACAATAAATTTAATGGAAGACGGGACTTTGTTTTATTACACCGGTATTGCTTCTGCTGATAATCCTATTAAAAAAATAGCTTTTGACAAATTAAAATCAAAAGCAATTGAATTAAATTTAAAACCAAATGTAAAAAACAGATTAATAACCGTATTTAAAATAGAGGAAAGTGCTAAATACGATAAAGTTATTAAAGTTTTAGATGAATTGAATTTGGCAGAAGTTCCTATTACAGAGGCAATAACAAAGGATAAAGACCCTGAAACAGGAGAACCTGTCAAGAGAAAGCGTAAATTTACAATTGCTCCGATGAGAGAAGATGATTTAAAGAAAATTGAGGAGTTAAAAAAATGACAAGCGAAGGAATAATGGCTATACCGCAGAGGGCTAGCTACGGTGCAGTAGAGTTGAAAGAGTTTATTCGTAAGAATACCTATAAAGCATTTCTCATTACAATTGCTTTGCTATTATTACTCTTTCTATTGTATTGGGTTTACGGGAAAGCAACGGAAGTTGATTTGACTGATGCTCCCACAGCACCTATTAGTAAAATAGCTTTGACTGCTCCATCACAGCAGAGTGATGAGATTGAGGATGCCCCTCCTCCTCCGCCTGCTGAAGCAGTAATCGATGTTGCGACAGCGGCAAAAGCAGGAACACCTGTACCTGTACCTGATGCTGATATCAAGGAGGAATTAAAGGAGTTTGCCGATGTTGATGATTTAACAAAATCTCTATCTAAAGAGAAGGGGCAAATTGTTGATTTCGACCAAGTAGAAGAAATTGATTTCGGTGAAAAGAAACTCGAAGTTGATAAAATTGAAGATGAACCGGGTATTGATGATTTTATACCTGTAGAGAAGGAGCCTGTTGTTGATTTGGCGACTTTGCAGAAAAGTATTATTTATCCCGAAATGGCACGTAGAGCAGGGGTAGAGGGGCAGGTAATAGTTAGAGTATTGGTTGGAAAAGACGGTAAGCCCAAGAAATCCGTTGTTCAGTACTCAGATTCCAAAATGCTGGATAAAGCGGCAAAAGCCGCAGTAATGAAGCAAGTCTTTACTCCCGCTATTCAAAACGGCAGGGCTATTACCTGCTGGGTTAGTATCCCGATATCATTTAAACTCAGATAATTAAATAAACAAGGGGCAACAGCCCCTTGTTTAATGATAATATGTTCCCATTAATATTGGTGTGCAAGTGTTTCTAATTGTTGTAAATTATTTAGTTAAAATACTAACGGTCTTTCTCGGTGTCGTTATGCTGACCGGATTGTTTATGCCGGACAAATTATCAAATGAACCAATGATGAGCGTTCTCGGTATAATTTTAATCGTATGGGGTGTTTATAGAATATTTGTCTATCGTATTCAATTAAGGAGATACAGAAATGATGAAAATGAATAAAACATTTAATTTGCTTTTTGCTTTATTGCTTGTCGGTTTACTCTATTCCTGTGATTCTGAAAAAGAAAGCCGCCCGCTTACAAATGAGGAAAAAGAATATAAGTACGCTCGTATTAATATTGACGAGGGTGTGTACGATATGATGTTGAAGCCCTGCTTGACTTTTGATACATTAGACCAGAATGCAGAGATTACGCTAAAGAAAGCGACCGCTTGGGATTGTATGAAGGAATTACTTACCGGCAATACAGAAGCAATCATTACGGCTATGGACTATACTAAATATTGGGACTCTGTAATGAATAAGTATGATATAAAACCATTTAAAAGAATGCCGATTGCTTATGATGCGTTAGTCTTTTATGTTAAGTTTGAAAGTCCCTTGGATTCAATGACTGCCGGACAGATTGAAGAATTATTAATGAATAAGCATAAAACAATTAGTGATTATTTCCCGAGAATCAAGAATGATTATCATTTTGTAACTAACAGTCCACTTTCTTCTGAGGCTGTCAATTTGAAGTCAATGGTTCTAAAAGGAAAAAAAGAAAAAAGAAGAATTTATTATTTTCCGAGTTACGATTCTGTAAAGTCATTCGTCAAAACGTATGATGCAATAGGAATAGGATATTTATCTCAAATCAAATCCGACCCTGATTTACGAGCATTGCGAATTAGTTATATTGATACAAGTGGAAAATATATATTTCCGCATACGGTACATCAGGCGAATATCGTAAGAAGATTATATCCGTATATTGTAACACATTATATTTATGTATTTTCTAAGGAGAAGGAAGCGGCTATGAGATTGGGAAGGTATATATCGAAGCATGCAAATGCTCAGAGATATTTTCTTGATTACGGCATTGCTCCCGCTTTTGCTAAAATTAAATTAATAGACGAGGTGAATTAGATGAAAAAAACAATTTTATTATTGCTTGGATTTGTTTTTGCTATTGCAAATGTATATGCTTCCGATTGGGACGATATGCGTTCTTATTCGAAACAAAAAGACTACGTTCAGGCAGAGAAATATATAGCCGGTGCTATCAAGGATAGGTATAAAGATGAAGATGTATATATGCTTGCCGGTAAAATCTATACAGAGCTTGATAAGTTAGAAGACGCTCTCAAAATGTTTGAAAAGGCTTATGACTTGGAAGATGACGAACCGAAAATTGTAAGTGAACTTGCACTCGCATATTCCAGATTACAAAAATATGATAAAGCACTTGAACTATTGAATGAAGCGGCTCAGGATAATCCCGATGATATTAATATATTGCTTGCTCTTGGTAAGGTGAATATTGCAAAAGGTGATTTAGACCAAGCGGCATTACAGATTACAAAAGCAAGAGAGAAGAATAAAGTTAATCCCGAGCCTTACGTTGCTCTTGGTGATTTATATTTTGCACAGAGGGTCTATGAACTTGCAAAAAATAATTATGACGAAGCATTGAAGTTGGACGAAAATCTAACTGATGCTCGTATTAAACTTGCCACTGCTTATTATTGGATGGCAAATAGGGAATATGATAAAGATTTGTCTAACGAATTATTCAACCGTTCTTTGAAGGAATGGAACATTATTACAAAGAAAGAGCCGAAATATGCGCGCGCTTGGTGGGAACAGGGTAGAATTCTATTCTTTGGTAAACGATTTGACCTTGCCGCCGGTTCATTTCAAAAATACTTGAATTTGCGTCCCGACCATTCGATTGCAAGATGGTACTTGGCTCAGTCCTATGTAGAAACCGGATATTGCGACTCTGCGGCTTCCCATTTGCGTCAGGTAGCAGTAGAGATTGACTCTGTTAAATATAAAGCCGGTTTATTATTGGCTCAATGTCTATTCCAACAGAATCAATATAAGGAAGCATTACAGGAATATGAGACTGTCAAACCTCATCTTGAATTGGAAATCAAGGACATTGAACGTATGGCTGCCGCCTCACTAAAAATTCAAGATACAACAAAGACGATAAATTATTATAAAGAGGTAATTGAACGGGACCCGAAAAAATGTAATTTAATGTATCAGTTGGCTAACTTGACAATCTATATGAAGGATTATCAGAATGCTATATTCTTCTTGGATTCGCGGAATAAAAATTGTCAAGATTCTTTGCAGTCAAAAGTTTACTATCTGCTCGGTACATGCTATTTTAGCCTCGAAAAAGCTGATACAGCCGCTGTTTTACTAAAAAAGGCTGTGGAGCTTGACTCCACTAATTTAAAAGCGAGAATATATAGAGCTGATGTTATTGCATCTCTTGGTAGAAATGATGAGGCAAAAGCAGAATTCGAGAGTTCTCTTGCTATTGCACTTGCTGATACTGCAAAGTATAAGCGAGAAGTAACGCAAGCTTATGCAAAAATTTCTAATATGCTCCTCGAAACTAAGCAGTTTAAAGAGATGAATTCACTCACAAAGAAATGGCTTGATTATGACCCAAAATCGGCTTATGCCTGGATTTATCACGGTATCTCTTGGCAGGGAATGGGCGACAAGGATAATGCTTGTAGAGCGTATAAAAAAGGTTTAAAAGTTAATCCGAAAAACGGCTTTCTTAACAAGCAGGTGAAAAAATTAAAATGTAATTAGTTCAATCATTCAATATTGAATAATTATACAAAGAGGCTGTCTCCAAAAGATAGCCTCTTTGTTTTGCTTAGTATATGGGAGTAAAATTATAGTTAAATGTAATTTTGAAATTTAGTATTTCAGGGAGTTTTCACTTCTGACAAAAAGCCTTGAAAGCATTTGTATAAACAAATCAATCTTTCTATTTGCAATAGGTATAACTAATTGAATAATTAAAGAATTAGTAGATGGCGTTAATATATTATCTTAAACTAATATTAGATTTGTTTACAGCTTACAATGAATTACTATTTTTCTCTGCAAAGGCTATAATATGACCGTCTAAATCGGCAATATATCCTACTTTATCACCCCAATCTCTGCTTTGTAATTCACTTACCAATATAGCACCTAATGCAATGCCTCTATTCATATAATCGTTCGGGTCATCAACTTTTAAATACAACTCGCATCTTGGAATATTTTGCGCTATTTTAGGGTGGGGTACTCTGTCCGAAATAATTTTAGCTATACCATTATTAGGCATTAATCCTAATTTTACATTAGTTGCTAACAAAAATTCTGTCATACCCGGTACATCTAATAAAGGTGATACTTTTAATAAAGTTTGATAGAATACTTTGCTCTTTTCTTGTTCCTTTACATAGAGAATAAATTCAACCTCGTTCATCTAATAAAGCCTATCAATTAATAAGATAAATAGTAAATAAAAACGGTTGTTACAAATTGCAACAACCGTTTTAGAATTAATATGTTCATTCTCAATTGCCGAGAAAAATCACAGCAGATTTATTAGCCCATTCAATTATCGGTGTAAAATACAATCCGAAAAGCAATGTAGGGATTGCAAGCATTAATAATATAATAATTGAAGCAGGTGAATATTTCAAATCCGGTTTATCGCTTTCAATATCTTTCAAATACATATATTTGAATATCTTTACATAGTAGAAGAGGGACACTACACTGTTCAGAACGCCTATTACTGCAAGCCAAATGTAACCGGAATTAATAACTGCCGAGAACAGATATAATTTACCGATAAAGCCGGCAGTAGGGGGTAAGCCCGTCAGCGAAATTAAGAATAGTGTCATTGTTATTCCAAGTATAGGAGCGCGATAACCAAGTCCCTGATAGTCATCAAGTTCTTCACTGTTAATATTATTGGCAATAAGCAACACAACGAAAAATGCCCCGAGAGTCATAAGCATATAAAAGAAGAAATATATGAGTATGGAGGCAACACCAATTTCGTTCAAAACAACAACACCCATAAGCAAGTAACCTGCGTGTGCAATTGCAGAATAAGCAAGAATTCTCTTTACATTTGATTGCCACACGGCAACAAGGTTACCGAAAGTCATAGTGATAACAGAAAGAATAATGAGAATATACTGCCAATCAATATTTGTAACTAATGACCAAATCTGAGTATTCTCGCCTCCTACATCAATAAATGTAACTTTGATGAATCTAAGGAGAACAGCAAAGCCGGCGGCTTTTGAAGCAACAGATAAATAAGCCGTAATTGTTACAGGGGCGCCTTCGTAAACGTCTGGTGTCCAGAAATGAAAAGGTACGGCTGAAATCTTATATGCAAAACCTGCAATTATCATTAACCCTGATAGGAGAATAGTGAAATTGTTTACCGGATTTGCGTTAAGAAAATCATTAATCACATATAAATTTAGAGAACCGGTCAAGCCGAAAACTAGCGACATACCATAAAGCATAATACCTGACGAAACAGCGCCGAAAATCAAATATTTAAGCGAGGCTTCGCTCGAACGTTTGATTTCCTTTGTGTAACCGGCTAATAAATATGAAGACAAGGACATCGTTTCTATTGCGAGATAAATCATAATCAAGTTGGTAGAGCTGATAAGCAGAAACATACCGAAAGTCATACCGATTATGATAGAGTAATACTCGCCGAGAGAACGGTCTTCGGAATAAAGTTCTTTTGAGAAAAAGGACATCAGCACAACAATAAAACTGGATATTAGAATAATCCATTTCATAAAATTGCCGAATCCGTCAATTACCAAAAGGTTTGCAAATGTTTTATGTTCGATACCTGATTGACCTAATAAGAAGAAACCGGCAACAATAAAACCTGCGATAGCCACATAACCCGAAACACTTTTAGATTTTTTAAAAATCAAATCACCGACAATGGCTACGATAAAAGCCACAACCATTGCCGCTTCGGGTTTGAAGAGGCTCACACTTTTGGTTAATTCTGTTACGAAAACATCTAATGATAACATAATATATATTTCGATTTATTCAAAATTCAAATAAATAAACAATCTTACATTCCTGAAATGCCGCCAATTTGAACAAATGGCTTCATTATATCAATAAAATGATTGACAGAGGTCTGCATAATATTGATAATCGGATTAGGCATAATGCCCAAATAAATGATGATAATTGCAAGCGGAACAAGAGCAGTAAGTTCTAACCCGCTAATATCGTCAGTCTTATATTTCTTGTGTGTCGGGTCCCAAGGTCCCTGCCATTTTTCCGGTAATTTCCCAAAGAATACCTTCTGCAATGCCCAAAGCATATAGGCGGCACCCAAGATAATACCGAGAGCGGCAATAATCGTTTGCACTGGATATGTGTTAAATGCACCGAGAAATATTAGTACTTCACTAACAAAGCCACTTAGACCCGGTAAACCGATAGCGGCAAAGAATGCAATTGACATCACGCCTGTATAAATCGGCATTTTGTTAGCCAGACCACCGAAGTCGTCTAAACCTCTTGTATGCGAGCGGTCATAAATAACTCCCACAATCATAAAGAGCATAGCTGTAATAGTACCGTGATTGAACATTTGGAATATTGCACCAATCATACCTTCGGGACGCATAGATGCCATTCCGAGCAGTACATAACCCATGTGGGAAACAGATGAATATGCAATCATTTTTTTCAAATCACGCTTGCCTATCTTATGCTGACCAAGGGCACATAGGGCGCCGTAGATAATGCTTATCACTCCAATCCAAACAATCAGACTTTGGAAATAGCCGACTGCATCAGGGAACATCGGGAAAGCAATACGTATCATTCCATAAGTACCCATCTTCAATAGCACACCGGCAAGTATAACAGAAATAGGTGTCGGAGCTTCCACGTGTGCGTCCGGCAACCAAGTATGGAATGGAACGGATGGTACCTTGATGGCAAATCCTATAAATAATGCCATAAATGCTACATATCGTATAGTCGTATCAAAACCTGCAAATAAAGAACCGTCAATATATTTGGACGGGTCCATCATATCAAGCATATTGAACGAACCGACACTGAAATATAAGCCAATCATAACGAGAAGCATAAATACCGAGCCGATTAGCGTATAAATAAAGAACTTGATGGCGGCATATTCTTTACGAGGTCCGCCCCAAATACCGATTAGGAAGTACATCGGAAGTAACATCAATTCCCAGAATACGTAGAAAAGGAAGAAATCCATTGCACTAAAAACACCCATCATACCTGTATCTAGTAAAAGATACATTGCAAAGTATCCTTTTACTGCTTTGGTAATATTGAATGATGGAAATACAGCAACAAAACAGATTAGTGCGGTTAAAAGCACCATAGGGGCGCTTATACCATCAATACCCATAAAGTATTCGATTTTCACATCACCAATCAGAGGTAAGGAAGCTTTTATCCACGGAACTTTTTCGACAAACTGAAATCCATTCAATTCGTTTACTCCTGTCATGGAATAATTGAAGTTCATAAAAATAATTACTGCTAATATCAGCTGAATGAACGTAATTCCTACGGCTGTCCATCTGATTAGCTTGTTAGAAACTTCTTTACTTTTCTCATCTTTACCTGAGGGTATCATCCAGGTGATGAGCATACCCAAAATTGGGAGAAATGTTATCCAGGTTAAAATTGGAAATCCTATTGACCCTTGCATTAATCCTCCGGATTATATTTATTTTTAATAATTCTCATTTTATATTAGAAAATATACTATACAAAACAGTCCGATAACAGCCAAAATTAAATATGTCTGCACTCGCCCTGTTTGTGTTTTTCGCAAAACAGCACCGAAAAAGCCTGTAACATTGGCGGTTAAATTCACAAAACCATCAACAAATACATTATCAAACCAAGCAGTAGCTTGTCCGAAGAAATTAGTAATTGTTGCGCTTAGATTAACCATACCGTCAATGATTTTATTATCGAACCAAGCCATAATTTTTCCCAGTCCGATAGTACCTGCAATCACCGTACTATAATAAATTTCATCAAAATACCATTTATTGAAAGTAAGCTTGTGCAATTTCTTGAACTGCTCTGCTAATTTATCTGCGTTGAATATTTTAAATTGATAAATCAGGAACGCTAAAAGAATTCCACTGCCGGCAATTAATAATGATAATATCATTGCAGGCATATGGTAATGATGTGATACTTCCTGAAATTTGTTCAAATAATGATGTCCTGCGTGTGCCGCACCTTCACTATGTTCACCGCTTGCTTCCTGATGTTCCGCAATCTGCTCGTGAGCATCATGCTTTTCAATCTGCAAGAAATCCCATTGGTATTCGGCAGGAACAACAGAAGCAGGTTGTTTAATACTCTGATGGAACCAGCCGGCAGAAGCGTCAATCGGGTTCGGCGAATAAATGAACCAGAATGATAAAAATGCCAATAGAACCAAAGGCAAAATAATAGGCCAGCGGTTTTCATGAGTATGTGATGCAAGTTCTGTTTTGTGCTTTCCGTGGAATGCAACAATTGTTAAACGGAACATATAGAAAGCAGTAAGACCTGCTGCCGCAAAACCTAATAGGGGAACGAGCCAATGCCAACCGCCACCGGCGAGGTCTGCCCAAGCGAGTGTGCCACCGAGAATACCGTCTTTACTTAGAAATCCAGATGTTAAAGGTACACCCGAAATAGTAATCGTTACCCAAAGAAATGTTGCATAAGTCCATGGCATTGTTTTTCGCAATCCGCCCATATTTGTAATATCTTGCGGGTCGGAATGGTGGTCGTTCATCTTGACCATTGCGTGGTGCATTGCATGAATAACCGAACCGGAAGCCAAAAACAAAGCGGCTTTGAACCAAGCGTGTGTAACCAAATGGAAAAATCCGTTAGTATATCCACCTACACCGAGCGACATCACCATATATCCCAACTGACTAACAGTAGAGTATGCTAATACTTTCTTGAAATCAAGCTGAGTAACTGCTATTGTAGCGGCGACGAACGCTGTAATTGTACCGATAATAGCAATGAATGTTAGTGCATCGGCTGTAAATATCGGGAATGCTCTCGCTACAAGATATACACCTGCGGCAACCATAGTAGCGGCGTGAATTAAGGCACTTACAGGAGTAGGACCTTCCATTGCATCGGGAAGCCAAACGTGTAATGGCCATTGCGCCGATTTGCCGATAGCACCGGCAAAAATACCTATACCTGCAATTGTTAATATTGTACCACTATCAAAAGGTATAATACCTTGACTCATACTATGGAAAATATCATCAAACATAGTAGTACCATAAGTCATATATAGAATCATAATTCCGATAAAGAAACCGAAATCACCTATTCTATTGGTTAGAAAAGCTTTCTTACCGGCATCAGCCGCAGATTGCTTCTCGTACCAGAAACCAATTAGCAGGTAGGAACTTATACCGACAAGCTCCCAGAATATATACATAAATAAAAAGTTGTTGGCAATGACTATGCCAAGCATCGAGAACGTAAATAGTCCCAGATATGCATAGTATCTGGAAAATCTTTTATCACCCGCCATATATTCGGTAGAGAAGAGGTGGACGAGAGTACTGATAAGAGTAACTACCAATAGCATAACGACCGCCACGTTATCTGCACCGAAACCTACAACAAACTTAATGTCTCCGAGATTGAACCATTCAAATTTGAATTGTAGGTAATTCACGTCCGGGTGAGAGAAGTATTTTCCTATAAATACTATGATAGCAAGAATCAGGTCGGTACCGAGTATAGCAGTACCGATATATGAACTTGCTTTTCCAAGTTTTTTACCCCAGAATACATTGATGATAAAACTTAATAGTGGTAGCACCAGTATTATCGTCAATAATCGGAGTATTGTTTCTTGTGTCATAATACGTTTTTATTTAATTGAAAATCATTTACAATTATTTAGTCTTTCAGCGTATCAACTTCATCAACATTGATATGCTTCCAGTTTTGATAAATATTCAGCACAATCGCAAGAGCGACAGCGGCTTCGGCGGCAGCGAGAATAATAACAAAAATCGCCGCAACGTGTCCTTCGATGATTAATCCGCCGTATTTTGCGAAAGCAATAAAATTGATATTAGCTGAATTTAATATCAATTCAAGACCCATAAGTACCATAATGGCATTTTTTCTTGTAATAATACCATACAATCCCAATGAGAATAAAATCGCGCTAATTGTAAGGAAATGTGTCAGTCCTAAACTCATATTTTTTCCTATCTAATTTTATTTTCTTCTTGCAATCAATGCCGCACCGATAATAGCAATCAGTAATAATACTGACGCCGCTTCGAATGCGAGCAAGTAATTTGTTAACAATTCGTTACCAATTTGATTAATAGTACTCGGTTCGGGCTTGTAATCGGCAATGAACCACTTTGTACTATTGAATACTACGATAAGCGATATGGCAAATAGGAGTGATAGCAAACCTGCCAGAGACTTCTGCACAGTTCCCAAAGTGCCGGTTCTTATATTTACTCCTGTTACTTTCGTGGTAAGCATTATACCGAAAATAATCAGTACAAGAATACCGCCAATATAAACCATTATTTGAGTAACAGCCATAAAGTCAGCATTAAGCAAGACATATAATCCGGCAATCCCAAATAGTGTAAATAGCAGTGCGAATGCCGAATACATTATGTTCTTCGAGAAAACAACAACTGCTGCCGATGCGATTACCAGTCCTGCTAAAAAGTAGTATGTTAAAACAACTAAATCCATAATGTTTTTTCAGTTATTTAATATTTAATCATTTTCTTTTTTGTTATCTTTTTCTTCGGCTGCTTTTTTAGCAGCGGCTTCTTTAGCTTTTGCCGCTTTTGCGGCGGCTTTGCGTTTTTTGTCTTCCGCAAGAATAGCGGCTTTTTCGTCGAAGAACTCTTTTGGTTTATTGACAAAACTATAAAGCAACGCCTTGTCGTATTTGTCTTTTTTGTCTAACCAATATTCTTCTTTGCCTTCAAGCTTGTACGTAGAATATTCAAATTCGGTAGTATGATATATTGCATCGGTAGGACAAACAGTAGTGCAAAGTCCGCAGAAGCAGCATTTACCGAAATCAATTTCATATTTAGGCACCCAAAGAGGTCTTTTTTCTCCATTGCTCAGAAGCGGTTGTTCGACTGTTTTGACTACCATAATTGTCTCAATATCAATACAATCAACAGGGCAGATTCTAGCACAACGGCGACAACCTTCGCACAAATCCATATCCATTTCAAGTCTGTTACGACCCACATGAGTTCCGTCGCTTCCGTCCGGAATTGGGAATCTCTCATTTGGATACTGAATTGTAACATTAGGTCTGAACAAGTGAATAATAGTGATTTTCATGCCGACAAAAACTGTCCACAAACCCAACCACATATTTTTAAAATATTTTATCATAGTCATTTACTCCATTTCCACATTTACTTTAATCATCACCAATCGACTTATATAAGCATTTTATATAAACTAATTGCGAGAAAACATATAAACGAAAGCGGTAATAGTATTTTCCACCCGAATTGCATTAATTGGTCAACTCTAAATCGCGGCAATGTCCATCTGAGCCAAATCTGAACAAATATCACAAAGAAAGCCTTTGCAATAAACCAGAGAATATCCCAAATAGGACCGGACATAAAATCACCGAATGGTGAGTTCCAGCCACCGAGGAATGCAGTTGCAATTATTGCGGCAACAACAAACATATTGGCATATTCGGCAAAGAAAAACATTGCAAATTTCATTCCTGAATACTCGGTATGATAACCTGCAACAAGTTCCGACTCGCCTTCGGGTATATCGAAAGGTGTTCTGTTAGTCTCGGCAAGTGATGCTATCATATATATTAAAGCAATGCCAAGAGTGAAAGGTATAACCCAAATTTTATCAATTGCACCGGCACCACCGAAGATAAACCAGTTCCAAAACCATCCGCTTTGTTGCTGGTTGATTACCTGCATATTCAAGCTTGATGCAAGTACTGCAATAGAAAGTATTGCCATAGCACCGGGAATTTCATAAGAAATCAGCTGGGAAACAGAACGCATAGCACCGATTATAGAGTATTTGTTATCGGAAGCCCATGCACCCATAAAGATACCGACAGCGGCAATTGAACCGACTGCAAAAATATAGAACAGCCCTAGATTTATCCCCGAAGGAACAAAATAGCGGCTGAAAGGTATTACGGCAAATGCCGCATAAGCGCCCGTAAATACAATAAACGGAGCAAGATTGAATAGGGGTTTATTTGCCGTATCCGGTGTTATGTCTTCCTTTTGTAATAATTTGACTACTTCGGCTAGCGGCTGTAATGTACCCCAAGGACCTGTCCTCATAGGTCCCAATCGTTCCTGAATAAATGCAGAAATTTTTAGTTCCCCGAGAATGGCGAGCAATGCGTAAACAATTAGGAATACCAGAGGTATTATGCTAATTATCAGTATTGTTAGCAGATTGTCGCCAAGTAGGTTTATTAAGTAATTAGTTCCATCCATTATAGAAACCGTTTTATGTTAAATTAATTTTATTCATCTTTAATTTATCTATCAACTTCGCCCAAAACTATATCAATGCTACCGAGAATAAGAATTAAATCGGCAAACATATATCCCTTTGATATTTCGGGTAATACTGCAAGATTGACAAAACTGGTGCCACGTGCTTTTACCCTTTCGGGCTTGTCGCGTCCGTTACTGACTACATAAAATCCAAGTTCACCCTTTGGATTTTCGGCTTTGACATATACTTCGGCATCTTTTGGTGTTTTTAGTTTTGCAGGGATAGCTTCTTGCACATCACCTTCGTCAGGCATTTGTTCTAATGCTTGTTCTATGATTTTGCAACTTTCTTCCATTTCGTACATACGAACAATATTTCTATCCCAAGTATCACCGAGTGTACCGACTTCGCCTTTACCAACGGCTACATCAAAATCAAATCTGTCATATACGGAATATGGTTCATCTTTACGCAAATCCCATTTGTAACCCGAGCCGCGAAGGGTAGGCCCGCTAACTGCATAGTTAATTGCAACATCGGGAGGTAATATACCAACGTTTGCAGTACGGTCAATAAATATTTTGTTATAAATAAGTAAGTCCATTACTTCTTTATTGGTATTGCGAATTTGTTTAATGACTTTTCTAACATCATCTTTGAAATCGGGATAAACATCGTGTGCTAAGCCACCAACACGGAAATAGTTAAACAGAAGTCTGGCACCCGAACTTTTCTCGAAAATCCAGAGAATAAATTCTCTATCACGGAAAAAGTAGAGAAAAGGAGTGAAGGCGCCTGCATCAAGACCGAATGTAGCAACGGCTATTTGATGATTGGCAATACGATTAAGCTCAGCCATTATGACTCTGATATATTCAACTTTATCCGAGAGTTTAATATCAAGTAGTTTTTCGACAGCCATAACGTAGGGCCATTCATTGTTCATAGCGGAAACATAATCCATTCTATCAACGTAGGGAACAACCTGATTGTAGCTTAAATTTTCCGAATACTTCTCGAAACAACGATGAAGGTAACCGATATGCGGTACAACTTCCGTAACGATTTCACCGTCAATTTCAACCTCGAGCCTTAGCACGCCGTGTGTCGAAGGATGCTGAGGACCTACATTGAGTCGCATTCTGTCGGATTCAATCTGACTATAATTGAAGTCTATTCTTTTTTTGTCGCTCATATTTTTATCTTCTTTTAATAAATTAATCTATGATATTAATATGACACTTTAATGCCGTTGTAATATTCGGGTTCTTTGTAGTCTTTCCTAAGCGGAAAGCCTTCCCAATCATAAGGAGTTAGAATCCGAATCAAATTGTGATGTCCATCGAAAATGATACCCAACATATCATAGGCTTCTCTTTCGTGCCAATCTGCCGCTTTCCAAATTCTTTCTACAGAAGGAATATGCGGGTTATCCTTTGCAACAGATGCCTTTATAACTATTGTGTGCTTATGAGCCATTGAATATAAATGATAAACAACTTGCAATTCCTCTTTTTTATCCAGACCGCTAAGACAGCTTAGATAGTCAAAAAGAAAAGTATTGTCATCACGTAAAGTATGGCAAATATCGAATATTTTAGATGCATCAACCGTTATAGCCGGGTCTGATGGTGCCTCGTCTTTCAATTCGATGATTGCATCTCCGAATTCAACTTTAAGTTTTTCAAATATGTCGTTTGCAGTCATAATTATTTGCTTTCAATATTAGTTTCTTCTTTTAGCTGAGCATTTTTCTTATCTTCTTCTGCTAAACGCTTTCTTTTATTAAAGATAGCCTGTTCGTTAATCATTTTTTGAAGTTTCATCATACCCTCTTCCATAGCTTCGGGTCGAGGCGGACACCCCGGAACAAAGACGTCCACAGGAATAATCTTATCAACACCTTTTACAACATGATAGCCGTGCTTCCAATAAGGTCCGCCCGTATTTGCACAAGAACCAATTGACATAACATATTTTGGTTCAGCCATCTGTTCGTAAAGTTTTTGAATTCTTGAAGCCATTTTTAAGGTTACAGTGCCGGTAATCATAATGAAATCGGCTTGTCGCGGCGTGGCACGGGGAATAGTTCCGAAGCGCATAAAGTCAAAGTGAGAGGCATTCATTGCCATAAACTCAATAGCACAGCAAGCCAAACCGAAATGCAAATACCAATCCGATTTACTTCTGCCCCAATTGAGAATATCCTCTATTGTGCCGAGTACGACACCACCACCTTCAAAGGGGTCATCTAATTTATTTAATAGTCCCATTGTATTAATTTCTCCTTATTTTTTCTTTCCAATAACCAAATCATCTAACTTGGGTATATATGGTTTAGGTCTTTCCCAATCCAAATCGCCTTTAGCCCAAACGTAAGCAA
This sequence comes from uncultured Hyphomicrobiales bacterium, assembly GCA_964581505.1. Lineage (GTDB taxonomy): Bacteria > Bacteroidota > Ignavibacteria > Kapaibacteriales > UBA2268 > CAZOOR01. Next base: position 3,260 of record CAZOOR010000004.1, on the reverse strand, counting down.
GTCCGACAACTAAAATAACTACAAAAACAATCATTTCGATAAAGGCAAACCAACCGAGCTGTTTGAATACAACAGCCCAGGGCAAAAGAAAGACAACTTCCACATCAAATAGCAAAAACACCAATGCAATGACATAGAATCTATTGTTAAATTTAATCCAAGGAATACCGATTGGCTCCTCACCGCACTCATAGGTTGAGTTTTTGATTGGATTGGGGTGGCTGGGGCGCACTATTGCCGAAGTAAGCAATCCTATGCCCACAAAGACGAACCCGATAATAAAGAATAAAAGTATTACGCCAAAATCTGTCAACATACGCAATTCCCGTCTATTTTAAAATTCATGGTTCAATTTCTATCTTCTTTGTCTGCGAATGTAAAACACACATTCGTAAGAACCTCAAAAAAAATCGTTGCAAATTATGAAATTAAAATGAACCAGCCAAAAGATATTATTTTAAAAATGTTTGTTATTGTTAATATATCTTTTTGACTTAAATTTATTATCATTTCTTATCAATTATTTAGAAGATTTTATTACAAAACAATAAGAATTTTACAAATAATAAAATTTTAATCGAATAATTCGTTTTACTTTATGTTAGTTTAAATTTGGAGTAAATTATGAAAAAGATATATCTATTGATTACGGTTTTTGTATTAATTACATTGACATTGCAAGCGCAACCGAAATTGGTTGTTGTCGGTGGTGATACAATCAGATGGGGGGAAGTCAGAATTGATGAGTCGCCTTTAAAGAAAAAATTAGTTATTTACAATGCCGGCAACGAAGATTTGATTTTTAATAATATTACTCCAAGTTGCGGTTGTACAACCGCTCCAATTGATAAAGATACATTAAGCCCGGGGGATACGGCTACTATTGATATTACATTTCATATACCGATTCACCAAGGTATGGCAAAGAAAGGGATTCGCTTAACGACTAATGACCCTACAAACAGACGTAAAATTTTAGTGTTATATGCTTATGTTGTCTATCCACTTGAATTTTTCCCGTCCCAGAATATTGTTTTCTACGGATTGTTAGCCGGTGATACTATGACTGCTAAGGTTGTGCTTACAAATACAACTGATGTTGATATTGTTGTTAAGCAGGTCAAGATTCGACCTTCATTTTGCACCACCAATCTGGTCAATGATACTATACTTAAAGCAAAATCAGATTTCACTATAACGGTCAAAGCCTCGCCGTCAGGTATAGGAATGCAAACGGGAGAGCTTTCTTTCAAGACAACACACCCCGATGTAGTACGTGTCAAAATTCCAATAATAATGAATGTACAGGGTGAATTTAGAGAGAATGAAAAAATCCCCAACTATGAATTTCCTACTAACAAAAAATAGGTAATGTAGATATTGGATTAGAAGACATTTGTATTTGTCAAAATATAAATGTCTTTTTTTTTGTGTAAATCTGACAAACAGCTTTATTGATTTTTCATTTGATTTTCATTTTCATACTTTATTTTGCTAACTGAACGCAAGCAAATTCATACAAATTTGCTTGCGATTATTTATGTAATGATATTATATAGGGAAATTGAATGAAAAGAATGTTTGTTGTCTTGTTATTGATTATATCATTTGTTAATCTAAAATCCAAAACTAATAATGATACGATAAGGGTGTATCAATTGGGCGACATCAGTGTCAGCGGAAAAGCACCATACACATTATTTTCAAAATCAAATATTGAATCAGTTAGATTTGAGACATTGAAAAATACTGATGTTAATTCATTCTCGGAACTGCAAACATATATACCTGCGGCACGTATTAAATCAAACTCTCGCGGTGAGTCATTGATTTATTTACGCGGAGCAGGGGAGAGACAAATAGGTCTTTTCTTTGACGGTGTGCCTCTTAATATTGCGTGGGATAACCGTTTCGATTTATCATTATTGCCTGTTGCCATTATTGGCAAGATTGACATTAATAAGACTGGTAATTCTATTCTATACGGTCCTAATATCCTTGGTGGTGCAGTAAGTATCAATACTTATGAACGAGAGAAAGATGGCTTTGGGGGGAATGTTAGATTACAAACCGGAGAAGCAGGAATGTTCAAAGGGGCTATTTCGCATAATGGGAAAATTGGAAAATTTAATTATCTAACTTCGATATCGTATCTTAAAACAGACGGTTACTTGCTTTCGGGACAATCGCCGGAAGAATTACTGAATCAAGATAAGCGTTCCACAATTAGAACAAATACAAAACGCAAGTTCCTTTCTCTTTATGGAAGAGTTGAATACAAATTTGATGATGATAACAAACTGGGTATTTCTCTCCTGAAAATTAAAGGCGAAAAAGGAGTTGCCCCCGAAACAAATACCGATTTTAAGCATACTCGTTATTGGTTATATCCAAATTGGGATAGAACTCTGTTAGCTTGTACAGGTCAGCTTGCGCTTTCAGATGATGCACGCTTTATTTTGAAAACAACTGCATGGTTCGATTTATTCAAACAAGAAATTAATTCTTATACGAATTTATCATATACAAATGTTAATAAAATCCAAAACGATGATGACCGTACAGCAGGTACAAGAATTAATCTATTATACGATATAAATAAACATAATACTTTATCTTATGTTGTCAATTTATCTTATACGCAACATAGAGAAATTAAAGTAAAAAATGTTACATCTACCAATGATGTCGATATTTCAACAAGCGATTATTCGCAAACTATTGTTAGTAGCGGTCTGGATTATAAATTTTCTTTGAATAAATTATTACTAAGGAGCGGTTTGATTTTTGATTATTTCTTTACGGGTAATGCAGGACGACATATTGAGGCAGTAGGGAATAGTTTGACTGATTACGGATTCTATATTGAACCGATTTATTCTATTAGTAAAAAATTGAATGCATTTATGAATATTACCCGCAGAACACGATTTCCGACATTACGCGAATCATACAGCGGTGCTTTGGGGAAGTTTAAGATTAATCCCGATTTGCAACCCGAAACTGGTTTGTTGAAGGAAATTGGTTTTAATTATAAAACAAAAAGATATTCAGTTGGAATTGCCGGATTTGCAAATGATTATTCGGATATGATTTCTAAAATACATCTTACACAGGACGAGGACACACTTCGCCGTTATATGCGAATTAATAATTCCGAGATTACTATTTGGGGATTTGATGTATCTTTTGAATTTCTCCCGTTGAATAATTTATCTCTGAAAGCAAATTTAACTTATATGAGTATAGCTAATGCTCTG